>DASXHG010000145.1:0-2818 GCA_036488625.1 Solirubrobacteraceae bacterium
AAGGACCGCGCGACTATCCGGGCTCTGACCCGGAGGACGACCGCGCGACGGTCCGGGCTCTGACCCGCCCAGCCTGTCGGAAGCCCGATCGGACGGCGTAGGATCAAGAGGCGTCATGTCCGCGCTGTCTGAGCTCTACACGGTTCCCCAGGAGCACCTCGATTTCCGGGCCACGATCCGCGATATCGCCCGTGAGCGGATCGCCCCGCGGGCGGCGGAGATCGACGAGCAGGCCGCCTACCCGCACGACCTTCGCGCCCTCCTCGCCGAGCAGGACATCCTCGGCCTGCCGTTCGACACCGAGCACGGGGGCACCGGTACCGGCACGCTGATGCTCAATATGGCGGTCGAGGAGATCGCCAAGGCCTGTGCGTCGACCGCGCTGATCCTGATGGTCCAGGAGCTGGGCACGCTGCCGATCAAGCTCCACGGCTCCGAGGAGCTCAAGGACCGCTTTCTGCCCCGGTGCGCCACCGGCGAGTGGTCGCCGGCCTTCGCCCTGTCCGAGCCCGAGGCCGGCTCTGACCCCGGCGGGATGATCACCCGCGCCGTCAAGGACGGCGATGAGTGGGTGATCTCGGGGACCAAGAATTGGATCACCAACCTGGGGATCGCCGACTTCTACGTCTGCTTCGCCGTCACCGACCGCGAGGTCGGGCACTCGCACGGCATCACGGCGTTCGTGGTCGAGGCCGACCGGCCGGGGTTCAGCGTCGGCAAGCTCGAGCACAAGCTCGGCATCCGCGGCTCACCGACGGGCCAGCCGATCTTCGACGACGTCCGCGTTCCGGAGGAGAACGTCGTCGGGGACGTCGGTGACGGCTTCCGCGTCGCCATGTCCACGCTCGACCGCTCGCGGCTCGGCGTCGCCGCCCAGGCCCTCGGCATCGCCCAGGGAGCGACCGATTACGCCGCCGCGTACGCGCGCGAGCGCCGCCAGTTCGGCAAGCCGATCAACTCCTTCCAGGCCATCCAGTTCAAGCTCGCCGACATGGAGACCCAATGCGCGGCGGGCCGCGAGCTGCTCTACCAGGCCTGCGCCAAGGTCGACCGCGCTGATGCGGCCCGCTCAGCATCCAGCCTCGCCGATGACGGGCCGCATCAGCGTGATCCAGCTGACTCCGAGATCGGCAAGTACTCGGCCATGGCCAAGCTGTTCTGCTCCGACGTGGCCATGCAGGTCACCGTCGAGGCCGTCCAGGTGCTCGGCGGCTACGGCTACGTCAAGGAGTATCCGGTCGAGCGGATGCTGCGCGACGCCAAGATCACCCAGATCTACGAAGGCACGAACGAGATCCAGCGTCTCGTCATCGCCCGCACCCTGCGTTAGCGCCATGTCCGGTCAGCCCCCCACCATGCGCCGGATCCTGCTCTCGGCCGTGGCGGCGATGACCGTCGGCCTCGGTCTGGTCAGCGTGCTGGCCGGTTTCAGCGACTCGTTCGCGCTGCGGCTGGTCCAGGGGGTGGCGGTGTTCATGGCCGGCGCCGTGATCCTCGGCTGCGCGGTCGTGTGGGCGATGGTCCATCTGGCCGGCTGGCGCGAGCCGGAGTCCGAGGAGGACTTCGAGGCCCTCGTCCAGCGCGCCGAGCGGCTCGCTGCCGAGGGCAGCTGGGGCGAGGGCGACGACGATTTCGATGACGACCCCTCCGACGACGATCCCCAGCCGGTCGAGAACGACGAGGATTTCCGCGCCCTGGTCCGGGCAGCCATCGACGATCTGCCGCTCGAGTTTCACCGCGCGCTCGAGCACGTGGCGATCGTCGTCTCCGACGGCGGCCGGCGCCGGCGCGCCTATGGCCTCTACCAGGGCGACACCGTGGCCCGGGACTTCTTCCACGACCGGATCATCATCTTCAAGGACACCCTGCTGCGGGATTTCGGTCACGATCCGGACCTGCTGAGGGCTCAGGTCACCCGCACCGTTCGCCACGAGCTCGCCCACCATCTCGGCTGGGACGAGAAAGGAGTCCGCGGGCTCGGCCTCTAGCGCCGTAGCCCAGGGCCAAGCGTCAGGCGGGAGCGCGCATGGCGTCAGCCGGGGGCGGGAAGCGACACCTGCGTAGGATTCCCTCGCCACCACCAACAGGAGCCAGAACTGATGCCCGAAGCAGTGATTGTCGACGCCATCCGCACGCCCATCGGCCGTGCCATGAAGGGTTCGCTGAAGACCGTGCGTGCCGACGACCTCGCCGCGCTGCCGATCCGCACCCTGATCGAGCGCAACCCGGGCGTGGACTTCGCTCAGACCAACGACGTCCTGATGGGCGCGGCGTCCGGGATCGGGGAGCAGGGCTACAACGTGGGTCGCAACGCGGCGCTCCTCGCCGGGCTTGATCACCACGTGCCGGGCTGCACCGTCAACCGCTTCTGCGCCTCGTCGCTGATGACGATTCGCATGGCCTCACACGCCGTCAAGGCCGGCGAGGGCGATCAGTACATCGCCGCCGGCGTCGAGGCCGTGTCCCGGGCCGGGCTCGGCGCGGGCATGATGGACGAGGCCAAGAACGACGCCCTGAACGGATCGGAGGGCTCGCTGTATGACGTCTACATCCCGATGGGGATGACGGCCGAGAACGTCGCCGAGCGCTGCGGGGTCACCCGTGAGCAGCAGGACGAGTGGGCGGTCATCTCCCAGAGCCGCGCCGTCGAGGCCCGTGACAGCGGCCACTTCGACCGCGAGATCGTCCCCGTCACCGTCGCCGCCCACAAGGATCAGGACAAGGAGGGCAACGAGATCGACGTCCCCGAGACGGTCGTCACCAAGGACGACGGTCCCCGCGCGGGGACGACGATGGAGGTGCTGGCCAAGCTCCGGCC
>DASXHG010000045.1:0-7544 GCA_036488625.1 Solirubrobacteraceae bacterium
ATCGACACTGACGGCGTCACGCTGGACTCGGGTGGCGGCCAATCCGAGCGGATTCCTGCCCGGACGGTGATCTGGGCCGCCGGCGTCACGGCCTCAGGTTTGGCCGGCAAGCTCGGCGAGCAATCCGGGGCCGAGGTCGACAGGGCGGGCCGGGTCGCGGTTGCCCCCGATCTGAGTCTGCCGGGCCACCCCGAGGTCATGGCGATCGGCGACATGGCCAGTGTGAGCGATGGCCACGGAGGGAATCTCGGGCTGCCGGGTCTCGCGCCGGTGGCCATCCAGCAGGGCGCGTACGCCGCTCGGACGATCGTCGGGCGCCTGAAGGCCAAGCCGCCGCGGCCGTTTCGCTACATCGACAAGGGCAATCTGGCCACGATCGGGCGCGGCCGGGCGGTGGCGGAGATCGGCCCGGTGCGCCTGAGCGGGCTGCCCGCCTGGGTCATATGGCTGGTGGTCCACATCTGGTACCTGATCGGGTTCCAGAATCGGATCGTGGTCCTGATCCGTTGGGCGCTCAGCTTCCTGAGTAGCGGACGCGCCGAGGGATCACGGATCATCGCCGGGCCCGATCACGGTCCGTAACCGGCTCAGGCCGTTACCCGGACGTCGTGCTCGGAGGGCTCGCGGGCGAGCTCCTTGGCCAGGTCGGTGAGCAGCGCGGCCAGATCCGGATTGTCTTCAGGGGCCCAGCCGTCGCACACCCGGGCCAGGCTGGCCCGACGCTCGGCGATCAGCTTCTCGGCCGCGTCCTCGCCGGCCGGCGTCACCGTTCGATGATCGCCGTCGATCACGACCATGCCCCGTTCCTGCAGCTCCTCGAGGGCGCGCTCGCCGAGCTCCAGGGGGAGATCAAACTCCTGGCAAAGCTGGGGGATGTCGGCGTCCGCGTCGTCGTGGAGGCGGACGATCAGCCACGCGGCCGCGGGTGAGAGCGCCACTCCGGCGCGCTCGGCGAGACGCTGGACCAGCTGGCGGCGTCCGTCGCGGCCGACGAGCACGGTCAGAGCCCGAGCCGCCTCGGCCAGGGGAGCGGTGTCCTTTGGGGCCGCGAATGACTCGCCGATCCCGGTGGAGGCGGTAATGCTCTCGCGCAGCGGTCGCTGCTCGAGCAGCCAGCTGAGCGCGAAGGCCAGCGCGGCGAACCCGGCCGCAACTAGGAACACCGTGTTGAGAGCGTTGGTGAAGGCGGTCAGGAAAATCGAGTGGATGGGCGGCGGCAGCTTGGCCAGCTTTGCCGTGTCCAAGGTCACGCTCCCGCCGGAGCCCAGACTCCCGCGGGCACCGGCCGGCAGCTTGGCGGTCAGTTCGGAGCTCAGCCGGTTGGAGAAGATCGAGCCCAGGATTGCCGTCCCGACCGCGCCGCCGATCGAGCGAAACAGGGTCGCCCCCGAGGTGGCCACACCGAGATCCTGGTAGTCGACCGCGTTCTGGACGGCGAGCACCAGCACCTGCATGACCATGCCCAGGCCAAGGCCGAGCACGAACATGAAGGCAGAGGCGGCCGGA
Source organism: Solirubrobacteraceae bacterium (assembly GCA_036488625.1). GTDB lineage: Bacteria > Actinomycetota > Thermoleophilia > Solirubrobacterales > Solirubrobacteraceae > Palsa-465. The sequence continues at coordinate 1,507 of DASXHG010000045.1, forward strand.
CGACTCGTGTGGGCATCCATGGTCGAGAGCAGAACCAGCCCGACGACCATGATCGCGGTGCCAATGATCGGGAACGGCTTGTAGACGCCGGTACGGCTGATCAGCTGGCCCGAGACGATCGAGGTGATGAGCAGGCCGCCCATCAGGGGGAGGATCTGCAGCCCTGACGCGGTCGGGGTGGCGCCGTTGACGACCTGCAGGAACAGCGGCAGGTAGGTCACCGACCCGAACAGGGCAAAGCCGACGATCAGCCCCACAGCACTGGTCACCGCGAACACTCGGTTGCGAAACAGCCGTGGCGGGAGGACCGGCTCCGGGGCCCGCCGTTCGACGACCACGAAAGCCGCGAGCAGGGCCACCGCGGCCACGCCGAGGCCAATGATGAAGGGCGAATTCCAGGCGTAACTGGTGCCGCCCAGAGTGGACAGCAACACGATCGCCGCCAGCGCGGCGGCCAGCAGCGCGGCGCCGAGGTAGTCGATGCGATGGTGGGCCTCGTCGCGGCGCGAGGGTAGCGTCGCGGCCAGGACAGCAAAGGCGACCACCCCAATCGGCAGGTTGACGTAGAAGATCCAACGCCACGAGAGGTTGGTCGTGAAGAACCCGCCAAGCAACGGGCCGATTACGCTCGCCACCCCGAAGACGGCTCCGAAGACGCCCTGATAGCGACCGCGCTCACGCGGCGAGACGACATCGCCGATGGCCGCCATTGCTCCCACCATCAGGCCGCCACCGCCCAGTCCCTGAACGGCGCGGAAGGCGATCAGCTCGGTCAGACTCTGACTGAGTCCGCACAGGGCCGACCCGGCCAGGAAGATGACGAGCGCGAACTGGAGGACGATCTTGCGGCCGTAGAGGTCACCGAGCTTGCCGTACACCGGGGTGACCGCCGTCTGGGCGAGCAGGTAGGCAGTGACCACCCAGGAGATGTGACTGAGGCCGCCGAGGTCACCGACGATCGTGGGCAGCGCCGTGGAGACGATCGTCTGATCGAGCGACGCCATCAACAGCACCAGCATCAGGCCGGTGAAGACGACCAGCACGCCGCTCTTCTGCGTTTGCGCCGGTGCGGCCGCCGTCGTGCTCATCGACGTCGTCAGTCCTCGGCCTGGGCCAGCCGGGGTTCAGCGTGTACGGGTCGGCGCCGGCGGCGGCGCAGGGCATAGGTGCTGGCCAGCCACACCGCGAGCGTGACCGCGGCGGTGATCGCCCCGAGCAGACAGACCCCGTCCCAGCCGGCGCTCGAGTACAGGGTCGAGGTGAGGGCAGACAGGATCGCGCCGCCCAGGAAGTAGCTGACCATGTAGGCGGTGGTCAAGCGGCTGCGGGCGTCGCCGTGCAGGGCATAGATCGCGCTCTGGTTGGAGATGTGCACACCCTGCACGCCGAGGTCGAGCGCGGCGATGCCGATGATCAGCGGGATCACGGCGGTCTTGCCGGCGGCGAGGATGGCCCAGCTGATGAGGAGCACGATCAGCGACACCGTGGTGGCCCGGGCGCCGTGCCCCCGATCGGCGAGGCGGCCAACCACCGAGGCGGCCAGGGCGCCGGCGACTCCGGCGATTCCGAACAGGCCGATGATCGCGTTGCCGTAGTGAAACGGGGGCCCGGCGAGCAGGAACGCGAGTGAGGTCCACAGGACGCTGAAGCAGCCGAAGATCAGGCCGCCCATCAGCATGCGCTGCCGGAGCACGGGCTCGGCCCGGATCAGCGTCAGGACCGAGCGCAACGTGCCCCGGTAACCGAGTTTGGTCGTCGGGGGCACCAGCGGCAGACGCCGGCGCAGGGTGACCGCGAGCGCGATCATGCCGACGGCGGCGAGCGCGAACACGGTCCGCCAGCCCAGGGCGGCGGCCACCAGGCCGCTGACCGTACGCGCGAGGAGGATCCCGATCAGCAGGCCGCTCATGACCGTGCCCACGACCTGACCGCGCTCGTGCTCGGCCGACAGCGAGGAGCTCATCGGAACGATGATCTGAGCCACGACAGACGTGATCCCGACGGCGCCCAGCGCGAGCGCGAAGACGATGAACGTGGGCGCGGCCGCGGCCACCCCCAGCGCCCCGGCGGTGACGATCAGCGTGCCGCTGATCAGAGCTCGGCGCTCGCGCAGGTCGCCGACCGGGACGAGGAAGGCCAGTCCGAGCACATAACCGACCTGGCTGACGGTGACCAGCAGCCCCGCCGTCCCGTCGGAGACGCCCAGATCCTGACCGAGCGTGTGCAGCAGCGGCTGTGCGTAGTACAGGTTGGCGACCGCCGCGCCGCACGCGACGGCCAGCAGCAGAACGAGGCCGCGGCCGATCCCCTCGCGGCTCCCGGACGGCTCGGCGGACGGTTCGCTGGACGGGTCGGCGCACGGCCGGGCGGCCGCGGACTCCGACGACGTGGCGGTGCCAGACTCCGGCATGGCTTGAACATAGCTTCCTGCGGCTGTGCATCCAGGCCGTTTGGCGGCGGGCAGAACCCCGGCCTGCGACGTCCGATCGGTGAGCGTTGAGCGCCCAGCCTCAACTTAAGTGGCCATCTGGCCGAGATATGGAGCGTGAGGCCAACCGGCCAGCTCCCTGATGAGGTCCTTCGCGCGCGCCGCACCGCGTCGGTGGCGCGTGCCACGCTCGCGCTGCTCGCGGTCGTCCTGCTGGCCGGAGATCATCAGCTGAGCACGATCCCGCTGGTCTGCGCCGCCGGCTTCGCGATCATCGCCGCCACCGCCGGCGTTCAGCTGGCCATGCCCGACACCGACTGGCTGAAGCTCGAGGAGTCGCTGGCCCCCCTTTCGGCCGTGTTGATCATCGGGCTCGGCCCGCAACGGGTGGGCGTCCTCTCGATTCTCTGGCTGGCCGCGGTGGCCAGTGGCGTGATCGCGCGTGGGGGACGTGTCGGGGGAGCCGGGCGGGCCCTGCTGCTCGCGTCGCTGGCCCTCCCGGTCATTCGCGACGGCACGATCACCCTTCCCTACGCCGGCCTCATCATGGCCGCGGTCGCCCTGCTCCTGACCTGCGGTCGCATGACGCGCGAGCTGCGCGGGATGCTCGAGCGGGCCCGGTACGCCGCCGACCACGACGGCCTCACCGAGGCTCTCTCGCGGGCCGCGTTTCGCGATCGCCTCGACCGCCTCGCCGCCGGGCACGCGCAGCACCGCAACCTGGCCGTGCTGCTCGTCGACCTCGACCGGTTCGGCACCGTCAACAAGACGGCCGGCCACGCCGCCGGCGACGCTCTGTTGATCTCGGTGGTCGCCCGTCTTCACGAGCTGATCGGCGAGCGCGGGTTCATCGGCCGCCTGGGGGGAGACGAGTTCGGCCTCGTCATCGCCGAGCCGGACCCCGTCGCCTTTGCCCGGAGAATCCTCGACCGTCTCGGCTCTGAGCGGGGTGGCGCTCCGGCGGTCTCGGCCTGCATCGGGATCGCCCTGATTCCGCGTGACGGCCACGACGCCGAGGTCCTGCTGCGCTCCGTCGACGTCGCGCTGCGCGTGGCCAAGCGAACCGGACGGCGCCACGTCTCGGTTTACGCGGGCGAGGCGATCTCGGCCCCGGGGGCCCGTGGCGCCCAGGAGGCGCTGGAGCGGCTCATCGAAGGCGAGGGGCTGACGATGGCCGTGCAGCCGATCGTGGCCACGATCACCGGCCTCACCCACGCCTACGAGGCTCTGGCTCGGTTCCAGGCCCGGGGCACATCGAACCCTCTGCACTGGTTCGCGCTGGCCGACGAGTTCGGCTTGCGCGACGAACTCGAGCTGGCCTGTCTGCGCTGCGCGCTGAAGCTCCTACCCAGCCGTCCCGACGGAACCCTGCTCAGCGTCAATCTGTCCGGCCCGCTGTTGCTGGACGGCCGCACCGACGCGATCCTGGCCGAGCCCCCCGCGCTCGACGGACTGATCCTGGAGCTGACCGAGAACAGCCTGCTCGAGGACACGCCCGGCCTGCACGCGCGCATCTCCGAGCTCCAGGTCGCCGGGGTGCGCTTTGCCGTCGACGACATGGGCGCGGGCTATTCGGGCCTGCGTCAGATGACCACCGTGCGACCGACGTACATGAAACTCGACCGCTCGCTGATTCGCGGCATCGACGCGGATCCGGCTCGCGGAGCCCTGATCACGGCCCTGCTCGGCTATGCCCGCCAGACCGGCGGCCACATCGTCGCCGAAGGGGTGGAGACGGCGGCCGAGCTGGCCGCGCTGAGCGACCTCGGCGTCGAGCTCGTTCAGGGCTTCCACATCGCCCGGCCCGGATCCCCGTGGCCGCGCTCGGAAATTCGCCCCGAGCTTCCCGTCCGCCCGTTGCTGCCCCCGGTAGCGGCGGCGCCCGCCGTCGCCCATCAGTAAGTCGGCGGTCCCGCGGCCGTCCGCACCGGCGGGCTAATGTTCGGCGCCGCGCTGCGAGCCAACCGGCTGTGAGCGATCGGTAGGGATAAAAGGAGAGCTGATGTTGCAAGTCCGGTACGCGGCCCGCAAGGCCCACGCGGCCACCCTGATGTTGACCCTGTTGGCCCTGATCGCGGCGCTCGCTCCGGGCACGGCTTCAGCGGCGGCCCGACCGAGCGCGGACTGCCAGCCGTACTCCGGACGCGCGTGCCTGTTCCCGTTCCCCGACAACCGCTTCACGCGCGCCGACCGCGCCAGCGCCACCGGTCGCCGTGTGCACCTGCCGTCCGCGGCCATGCCGGCCAACACCCACGCCCAGCGGATCAATCCCGGGCCATGGAATCGCAACGACGGCTTCAGCCCCGGGAGCACGATCCTGCTCCACATCCCGGGCCTCGATAACCAGAAGGCGCTGAACCGGACCGGAGCGGTGCCGCTCGTCAACCTCGCGAGGACCTACGCCCGTCGCCAACCGGTTCTGCTCATCGACGAGGCCACCGGCCGCCGCCAGCTGATCTGGGCAGAGCTCGACGCCAACGCCTCGAGCCCCGCCAACACCGACTTCGAGATCCACCCGGCCAAGGCCCTGCTCGAGGGCCACACCTACATCGTCGCCCTGCGCTTCCTGCGCAAGGCCAACGGGCGGACGATCGGTGCTCCGCACTGGTTCGCGCTCCTGCGTCGCGGCCACCGACTCCCTGCCGCCCTGCGTCCGCAGCGCAAGCGCTACGCGCGTATCTTCAAGGTTCTGGCCCGGGCCGGAGCGGCGCGCAAGACGCTGTATGAGGCCTGGGACTTCACCGTCGCCTCCACCCGCGATCTGACCGGCCGGCTGCTCGCGATTCGCAACAGCGCGTTCGCCGGCCTCGGTGACCACAATCTGGCCGACAGCATTCCCCAGGGAGCGGCCCCGGCCTTCCACATCAGCTCGACCTCGACCCTGCCCCCCACCAGCGGGATCAACGGCACCCGGACGGCGATCCAGGGCACCTACACCGTTCCGTGCTACCTCGTGGTGTGCGGCCCGGATGCCGCGGCGGGCTTCAGCTACAGCTCGCACAAGCTCGACGCGACCCCGACCCAGATACCGGGCAACAACGCCACGGCGCAGTTCGAGTGCATCGTTCCGAGCAGCGCCAGTCCGAGTAATCCGGCCCGGATCTCGCTCTACGGACACGGGCTGCTCGGTTCTCACACCGAAGTCACGATGACGAATGTGCAGGCCATGGCCAGCGAGCACAACATCGTCTTCTGCGCCACCGACTGGTGGGGGTTGGCCCAACCCGACACGCTCAATGACGCCGCCGCCATCACGAACCTGAACAAGTTCCCCGCCGTCATCGACCGCCTGCAGCAGGGCGTGCTGAACACCCTGTTCTTGGGCCGGCTGCTGCGCAACGACCACGGCTTTGCCGCCAGCCCGGCGTTCGAGTCCGCGGGGAGGCCGGTCATCGACACCTCGCACCTGTACTACGACGGCAACAGCCAGGGTGGGATCGAGGGTGGCCTGGCGACCGCGGTCGCGCCTGACTTCCGCCGGGCCACGCTCGGCGTGACCGGAATGGACTACGGCAACGTGCTCGTCCAGCGCAGCACGGACTTCACCCCGTTCGGCACCCTGCTGTACAACGCCTACACGGATCAATCGCTGCATCCGTGGCTGCTGGAT
>DASXHG010000065.1:0-5932 GCA_036488625.1 Solirubrobacteraceae bacterium
CCGAACAGGGCCTGATGCAGCAGTTCGGGCGTTCCAGTGACCTGGTCGGCCGCCCGCTCGTACTCGGCGAGCTCGACGATGAAGGCGTAGATCCGCTCGACGTCGGACGGCTCGGCGGCGCGGATGCCGACCGTCGTCTGAGCGCCGGGCGGAGTCACTCCCCGTCTGGCGGGTCGATCTCGCGCTTGAGAATCTTGCCCGTGGGACCCTTGGGCAGGTCATCGACGAACCAGATCTGGCGCGGGTACTTGTAGGCGGCGACCTGCTCCTTGACGAAGTCGCGGAGCTCGGACTCGGTCACGCTCTGGCCGTCCTTGAGGGCCACGGCGGCGCCGATCTCCTCGCCGTACTCGTCATGGGGAACGCCGACGACGGCGGCCTCGCGGATGGCGGGATGCTCGTAGAGCACCTCCTCGATCTCGCGCGGGTAGACGTTGTAGCCGCCGCGGATGATCATGTCCTTCTTGCGGTCGACGATGAAGAAGTAGCCGTCCTCGTCGATCGTGGCCATGTCTCCGGTGTGGAGCCAGCCGTCCTTGATCGTCTCGGCCGTTTCCTTGGGCTTGTTCCAGTACCCCTTCATCACGTTGTGGCCCTTGATGGTGATCTCGCCGACCTCGCCCTGGGCGACGTCGTGGCCGTCCTCATCGACGACCTTCATCTCCACGCCCTCGATCGGAGTGCCGATCGAGCCCGGCTTACGCTCGCGGTCGGGATGGTTGAACGAGGCCACGGGTGAGCTCTCAGACAGCCCGTAGCCCTCGAGCACCTTGCAGCCAAAGGCATCCTCGAACCCGCGCAACAGCTCCACCGGCATGGCCGAGCCGCCCGACGCGCACAGTTTCAGTGACGAGCTGTCGTAGTCCTCGCGGTTGCCCAGGTGCAGCATCGCGCCGTACATGGTCGGCACGCCCTGGAAGATGTTCACCTTGTCGCGCTGGATGATCTCGAGCGCCTTGGCCGGCTCAAAGCGCGGGATCAGGGTCAGCGTGCCGCCACCGCTGATGGTCGCGTTCATCCCGCAGGTCTGGCCGAAGGAGTGAAACAGCGGCAGCGCCCCCAGGACCACGGCATCGGAGCCGAGGCTGAACAGGGCCTGTGAGGCCTGGGCATTGCGGGTCAGGTTTGAGTGAGTGAGCTCGGCTCCCTTGGGCTGTCCGGTGGTGCCCGAGGTGTAGAGGATCACCGCGGTGTCATCGTCGCCGGTCGCCGCCCACTCGCGGGCCGGCTCGGCCGCCGAGACCTGCTCCTCGAACTTCCCGGGCTCGACGAGCAGGCACTCGGCGCCGGCCTGATCGGCTCCGGCCTGCGCATCCTCGGCGAAACCGTGCCAGGCAAACAGGAGCTTGGCCCCCGGATCCTCGAGGTAGAAGGCGACCTCGCGCTTCTTCAGGAGCACGTTCATCGGCACGACGACGCCGCCGGCGCGCAGGATCCCGTAGTAGATGACGGGAAAATACGGGACGTTGGGGAGCATGATCCCGACTCGATCGCCGGGCTCGAAGCCGTGTTCGCGCAGGAGCCCGGCGACCTGGGCACTGGCGGCCTCGAGCGCGGCGTAGGTCAACTCGAGATCGTCGAGCTTGATCGCGACGTGATCGGGATCACGCTCCGCGGCGTCCTTCAGCAATCCGGCCAGATTCATGACGTCACTCCCCGTGGAACTCGGGACGCCGCTTCTCCATGAAGGCCACGACCCCCTCGACGAAATCCTTAGACCGGGCGCGGTCCTGCTGCTGGACGGCCTCGAGTTCGAGCAGCTCGGCAAAGCCCGCGTAGGCGCGCTCGTTGATCGTGCGCTTGATCGTCGCGTAGGACCCGGGGGGGCCGGCGGCGAGTTGGGCGGCGAGCTCGGTGACCCGGTCGGTAAGCGCCTCGTCAGCGACCGCCTCGTTGATCAGGTTCCAGCGCTCGGCCTGCTCGGCGCCGATCCGCTGTCCGAGGTAGGCCATCTCAAACGCGCGCGCGTGACCGACGCGGGCCACCAGGCTCTGCGAGGCGCCGCCGTCCAGACCGAGGCCGATGTTGACGAAGGCGAGCAGGAAGTAGGCCGACTGAGCGGCGACGACGAGGTCCGCGGCCAGCGCCAGCGAGCAGCCGATCCCGACTGCGGGACCGTTGACGGCGGCGATCACCGGTTTGGGGATCGTCCGCACGCGGAGCACGAGCGGGTTGTAGACCTCACGCAGGGGGCTGAGGACATCCATCGCCCCGTTGTCGTCCGTTTCGCCCCCGGACTTCAGGTCGGCGCCGGAGGAGAAGGCCCGCCCGGCGCCCGTGAGGACGATCGCCCGCAGCTCAGGGTCCTCGGCGACCTCGTCGAGGGCGGCGATCATGTCGAGTCCCAGCTGGCGGGTCCAGGCGTTGAGCGCCTCGGGGCGGTTCATCGTCACCCAGGCCACACCGTCGGCCGAGGTCAAAGCGACCGTTTCGAGGTTCAACGCGCTCATCGTGCGGGCCGACAATAGCGCGGGGTGCCGGGCGCGGTGACGCCCCGGGCGGCGTTTACGCGAACATGTACCGCACATGGACCTGGTGCCGAAAAGCATTACCCGCCCGGTCGGGCGCCTGGGCGCGGCCGCTCAGAACGCACTCGAGGTGGCTCGCTTCGGCGGACTGACCACCGACGACGAGCCGTCGCCCTACGAGGTCGCCTCCGAACACCGCGTCTACCGGCTGCGCCACTACTACGGCGAGGACAATGGCGCCGGCCCGGCGGTCCTGCTCGTGCCGCCTCTGATGCTGGCGGCAGAGATCTACGACGTCTCTCCGGCGACAAGCGCGGTGACGATCCTGCACGACAGCGGCGCCGATCCGTGGGTGGTCGATTTCGGTGCGCCCGAACGCGAGAAGGGGGGGCTTGAGCGGACCCTGGCCGACCACGTGGTCGCGGTCGCCGACGCCGTCGACCGGGTCCGCGCCGCCACCGGCCGCGACGTCCACCTGGCCGGCTACTCCCAGGGGGGGATGTTCTGTTACCAGGCGGCCGCCTACCGCCGCAACGACGGACTCGGCTCGGTGATCACGTTCGGAAGCCCGGTCGACACACGGCAGGCGATGCCCTTTGGGATGCCCGAGCAGCTCGCCTCGGGGCTGGCCGGACTGATCGTCGACGGCTTGCTGCGCGGCGGCGCGCTACCGGCGTGGGCCAGCCGCACCGGGTTTGCCCTGCTCGACCCGATCAAGTCGGCGCGCAGCCGGCTCGAGTTCATCCTTCAGCTGCACGATCGCGAGGCGCTGCTGCCCCGCGAGGGCACGCGCCGCTTCCTCGAGGCCGACGGGTGGGTGGCCTGGCCTGGTCCGGCGATGGCCGACTTCCTGAACCAGTTCATCACCCACAACCGGATGCTCGAGGGCGGCTTCGTGATCAACGACCGGCTCGTGACGCTGGCCGACATCGCCTGTCCGATCCTGTCGGTGGTCGGGCTGGTGGACGAGATCGCGCCCGCGGCCGGGGTCCGGGCGATCCGGCTGGCCGCCCCGCGCGCCGACGTCTACGAGCTCGCCCTCCGGGCCGGCCACTTCGGACTCGTCGTCGGTTCGACGGCCAACGACCTGAGCTGGCCGACGGTGGCCGCGTGGGCCCGCTGGCGCGACGGCGACGGCGCGCTGCCCGAGGCCGTGACCGAGGTGCCCGACGATCCCTCGGCCGGACTCGACCCGCCGGCGGCGGTACGCAGTCGGGTTGGCTACGGACTGGAACTGGCCGGGGCGGTCGGCAACGGGGTGGCGAGATCATTCGTCGGCACGGCCCGGCGCACCGCCCACGGAATGCGCGTGCTGGGCCGGGAGGCGGCGGGCCAGCTGCCCCGACTGGCGCGGCTCGATCAGGTCCAACCCGGGACGCGCATCTCGCTCGGGCTGCTCGTGCAGGAGCGCCTGCGCCGCGATCCAGAGGACATCTTCTTCCTGTTCGAGGACCGAGCCCACAGCTCGCGCGACATCAACCAGCGGATCGACAACGTCGTCCGCGGCCTGATCTCGATCGGCGTCCGCCAGGGCGAGCACGTGGGCGTGCTCATGGGAGTGCGCCCGAGCGCGCTGGCCCTGACCGTGGCCCTGAACCGCCTGGGTGCGGTCGCGGTGCTGCTGCGTCCCGACGGCGACACGGCCCGCGAGGCCGAGCTGGGCCAGGTTCAGCGCATCATCGCCGACCCCGAGCGCGCGGCCGGCGCCGCCGGTCTGGGGACGGTGCACACGTTCGTGCTCGGCGGTGGTGGCGGACCACGCGAGCTCGATGTGCCGCAGACCGAGGACATGGAGCAGATCGACCCCCGCGCGGTCAAGCTGCCCAAGTGGTACCAGCCCAACCCGGGCCGGGCCGGCGATCTGGCCTTCATCCTCTTCACCGGCGAGGGCGAGAGCACTCGCATGAGCCGCATAACCAACGGCCGCTGGGTCACCTCGGCGTTCGGCACCGCGTCATCGGCTGCGCTGTCCTCGGGCGACACCGTCTACAGCGTCACGCCGCTATTTCACCCGTCCGGGCTGATGATGAGCGTCGGCGGAGCGGTGGCCGGCGGCGCCCGGCTGGCGATGGCCACCCGGTTTGAGCCCTCGACCTTCTGGGAGGAGGTTCGGCGCTACGGGGTCACCGTCGCCTCGTACACGTGGACCCTGCTGCACGACCTCGTCGAGGCTCCGCCCCAGCCCGGTGAGCGCCATCACCCGGTGCGGCTGTTCATCGGCTCCGGAATGCCGCGGGGGCTGTGGCGGCGGGTCGAGCGGCGTTTCCTGCCCGCCCGCGTGCTCGAGTTCTACGCCTCGACCGAGACGGGGGCCATTCTCGTCAACCTCCGCGACGCCAAGCCGGGCTCGATGGGGCGCCCGCTGCCGGGCAGCCCGGAGGTCAGGATCGCCGCCTTTGACCCTGACACCGGCCAGCTCGTGCTCGGCCAGGACGGCTACGTGAAAACCTGCGGGACCGACGAGGTGGGGATGCTCCTGGCCCGGACGCGGGCGCGCGAGACGACCTCGACGATGGCCCTGCGCGGCGTCTTCTCCCGCGATGACGCGTGGCTGACCACCGGCGATCTATTCCGCCGCGATGCCGACGGCGACTACTGGCGGATGGATGGGGTGCGCGAGTTCGCGCGCGGCCGCCGAGGACCGATCTACACGACGCCGATCCGCGACGCGCTGAGCGACCTGCCGGCCGTCGACCTGTCGGTCGCCTACGCGGTCAAGCCTCCGCGCCGCAAGTACGAGGTGGCGGTGGCGGCGGTCACGCTGCGCGACGGAGACGAGCTCACCGGCGAGGATGTGGCCGGCGCGCTCGGCGGACTCAAGTCCGCGCAACGGCCCGAGATCGTGCAGGTGCTGGACTCGATTCCGGTCACCACGTGGTACCGGCCGATGACCGGTGCCCTGCGCGAGGCGGGAATGCCCGAGCCGGGGGAGGGGCGCGTCGTATGGAGGGCCGAGCGGGGCGGCAAGGCCTACGTGCGTGTCGAGGCACCGGCCGCCAGCCCGGCGTGACCAGCAGGGGCGGCTAGGCCGGGAGTGACTCGCCCGAGTACAGCTTGAGGATCTTGATCGAGCCGGGCGGAGCAGCCTGGATGCAGAGCTCGCAGAGCACGCACTCATCGAGGTTGTCCTGCACGAGTTCAACGCCGGTGTCGCCGACCTTGAAGATGTCAACCGGGCAGACGTCGGTGAGCTTCTGGGCGAGCTCGACGTCGGCAGCGGCGGTCGCGTCGAGCTCGACGTCGATGAAGGTGCCGGCCATCAGGCCGCCACCCCCAATTTTTCCTTGACCATGCCCGGGATGTCCTCGATCCGTTCGGCGACCGTGATCCCGGCCTGGGCGAGACGGGCGATCTTCTCGCTCGCCGTGTCCTCCTTGCCCTCGACGATCGTTCCCGCGTGGCCGAAGCTCATGCCCGGCATCTCGTCCATGAAGCGGCCGGCCATGAAGGCGACGATCGGCAGC
>DASXHG010000075.1:0-21397 GCA_036488625.1 Solirubrobacteraceae bacterium
AAACGGGAGACGCTCGACGACCACCTCGACAGAGTGCTGATCGGCGGCGCGAGCCGGCCGACATCCGGATCGTGCCCTACGACCCCACATGGCCGGCGCGATTTCGGCACGAACGCGAGCGGATCACGTCCGCCCTGGGCCCCGGCGCCGGCCGCATCGAGCACATCGGCTCAACCTCGGTGGCGGGGCTGGCCGCCAAGCCGATCGTCGACATCATCGTCTCTGTCGAGGATCTGGAGGATGACGCCGCCTTGCGAACCCCGATGGAACGCGCCGGGTATGTGCTTCGGGTCCTGGAGCCCGGCCACCGGATGTTCCGGACGCCCGAACGCGACGTTCACGTCCACGTATTCGCGCAGGACAGTGACGAGATCGCCCGCCATCTGGCCTTCCGCGACCGCCTGCGATCCAACGCCGCCGACCGTGAGTCCTACGAGGCGCTCAAGCGGGAGCTGGCGAAACGCAAGTGGTCAGACATGAACCACTACGCCGAGGCCAAGGGCGAGCTGATCCGGCAGATCACCGAAAGGGCTCGGGCCGAGTCGGCTCAGGGCCAGTAGTGCACGTGCGCGAAGCCCCAGGTTTCGGCTAGCCAGCGGGGCACGAAGGCCCCCAGGGCCGCTTGCAGGGGCGTGCCCAGCGCTGGATCGGCCACCCACCACGAGACGACGGCATCGGTGTGCGGCGGGTGCTCGGCGTAGGGCGGATCGATGTAGAGGCAACCCAGCAACTCGGTCTCCTCGGCGTTGAGGACCGCGTAGTTGAACGTGTCCTGGGCCGCGATCTCCTGTTCGTGATGGTCGAGGTCATCGCGGTCCTGCTCCGGGGTCATGCCCGCGGGCGGCCAACCCCAGGCTTCGCCGTACCGAGACCACAACCGTTCCCGCGCGGCCATCACGGCCGGGAAGTCGATGTCGACGTCGTCGGCCCGGATCGGCCGCAGGTGGTGCCCAGTGGCGAGCTCGGCGCGAGCCGGCGTGACGAAGTCGTCTGCCAGCCAGCCCACGCCGTCCCCGCTCGGTCTAGCCCTGGGCGAGCTCGGAGACGTCCCGCCACTCGCGCCACGTGCTCAGGCGAGTCTCGTAGTCGCGCTCGGCGATGCCCAGCGGGGCGGTGCCGAAGAACACCCGCAGGGGCGGCTCGTCAGCATCGACGATGCGCAGCACGGCCGCGGCCGAGGCCTTCGGGTCCCCAGGGGTGTTGGCGGCGCGGCGCTCCCTCGAGACCTCATGGAGGCGCGCGTAGGCGTCAAGCTCGCCGGCGTGCTTGGCCGAGGAGCCGCCCCAATCGGTGGAGAACCCACCGGGCTCGATCAGGGTCACCTTGATCCCGAAGTGCTTGACCTCGGCGGCCAGCGACTGGCTGATGCCCTCCAGGCCCCACTTGGAGGCGTGATACATCCCGACCCCCGGGAAGGCGGAGATGCCGCCAATCGAGGAGACCTGCAGGAAGTGCCCGCTGCCCTGCTCGCGCAGGAACGGAAGCGCGGCCTGGGTGACCCACAGGGCTCCGAACAGATTGGTCTCGATCTGGGCCCGGGCCTCGTCCTCGCTGAGCTCCTCGACCATCCCGAACTGGCCGTAGCCGGCGTTGTTGACCACGATGTCGAGGCGACCGAACTGCTCGTGGGCGCGCTTGACGGCGGCGAACACGGCGTCGCGGTCGGTGACGTCGAGCGCGATCGGCAGCAGCGCCTCCCCGTAGGTCTGCTTGAGGTCGTCAAGCGTGCTCGGATCGCGCGCGGTGCCGGCCACGTGGTCGCCGCGCTCGAGCGCGGCGATTGCCCATTCACGGCCGAAGCCGCGCGAAGTTCCAGTGATGAACCATGTTTTATTAGCCATGATTCGAGCTTAGGCGGGCCGCTCGCACGCCCGGTCAGGTGAAGTTGGGGTCAGCTGACCGGCTCAGGTCGTGAAGCCGAGGATCAGCTGCGCGGTCTCCAGCGGGACGTCGAGCTGAGGACAGTGCCCGACCCCGTCGAGCTCGATCCAGTCGGCGTGTGGGAACCATTCCTCGCGGAAGCGGACGGCCGCGTCGGGCCAGGGGAGGATCCGGTCCTTCGTGCCCCACACCACGCGGACGGGGCAAGTGATGGTGGAGGGATCCAGCTGCCAACCGTTCTCGCCGGCGTAGTCAACGAGGGCGGGCAGGCCGTCACAGGCCGCCACCCCACGGATCTGATGGGCGATCAGGGCCGGCGGAATGTGCTCGAAGTTGACCGCGACGTACTCGGTGGCGGCGCGGCGGCCCTCGGGCGTGGAGACGATCGCGTCGGCATGGGCGACCGCGGCCTTGACGTTGGTCTGCAGGGTCATGAAGTAGTCGTGCCGGGAGCGCTCCAACCCGTCGTTGGCCTTCCAGCCGCCGCCGGGGGCCAACGCGACCACGCTGCGCGCGCGCCCGCGCTCGGCCAGTTGGAGCGCGACGAACCCGCCCAGGCTGTTGCCGGCTATGTGGGCGGTCTCGAATCCAGCCTCGTCCATCGCCCGCTCGATCGCGTCGGCCAGCGTGGCCGAGGTCACCGGACCGTCGAGCGCCGGACCACCGGCGTGTCCGGCCTGGGTTGGGGCGAGCACGTCGTGATGGCGTTCGAGCTCGGGCAGGACCAGCTCCCACGTGCGCCAGGTGTCGACCAGACCGTGCAGACAGACCAGCGGGGTTCCCGATCCGCCTCGATGCTGGGCAGTGAAGACGTCAGACATGATCCGGACGCTATCCGGTTCACGGCCCGGACGATCAGCCGGTCTCGTGTCCGGAATCACGACACTAATGTTCGAATCTCATGACGCGCGAGATCGCCACCGACATGGAGATACTCGAGCGGCTCGTGGACCTGGACGGCCGGGATGTGCTCGATGTGGGGTGTGGCCCGGGCCATCTGGTTCGCGCGCTGGCCGCCCGGGGCGCCCGGCCGGTCGGCCTCGAGGTCTCGGCCGAGCGGCTGGCGTCGGCCCTCGCCGCCGACGAAGGGTCAGGAGCCCGCTACCTGGTTGGCCACGCCGAGCAGCTGCCCCTGCTCGACGCGAGCGTGGACGTCGTCGTCTTCATGCGGGCGCTGCATCACGTGCCAGCTGAAGAACAGTTCACCGCGCTCAGCGAAGCCCACCGCGTGTCGCGGTCCGGAGGTCAGGTGTATGTCGCCGAGCCGCTCGCCGAAGGCCCGTTCTTTGAGCTCACGAGCCTGATCGAGGACGAGCGCGAGGCGCGAGCGGCCGCCCAGCTGGCGGTGGCCGAGGCCGGCCGGGCCGGGCTGACCGCGGCAGCGCGCGTGGAGTACGAGGTCGTCGTCCGCGTCGCCGATCTCGAAGCGCTGCGACGCCGGTTCGTAAGCGTGGATCCGGATCGCGCCGGCGCCTTCGATGCCCGTCGCGGCGACGTGGCCGCCGCCCTCGAGCGTCTCGGCAAGCCAGACCCGGGCGGCGGTTGGACGTTTCACCAGCCGATGCGGGCCGATCTGCTCGGGCATGAGCTGAACGCGCCTGGGGTAGCGTGAGCGCCATGACCAAGCTCGAGCGCCCCAGCAACCGCGTCCTCATCCTGTTCGGGGCCACTGGGGACCTCGCGGCCCGCAAGCTGTTCCCCGGCTTCTTTCATCTGTTCCGCGAGGAGATGATGCCCGAGGACTTCCGCATCATCGGCTCCGGTCGCCACTCACCGGGCAGCGACGACGATTTCCGCCAACACGTCCGCGAGGCGCTCGAGGAGCATGGCCGGATGGAGCTCGATGATCATTGGGACAGCTTTGCCAGCAAGCTGAGCTTCGTGGTTTCCTCAGCCGAGGACGGAGAGGGTCTCGCCCAGGCGGTGCGGGACGCCGAGGCCGAGGTCGACGCCGAGGGTCAGCGCCTGGTCTACCTGTCGGTGCCGCCGACGGCCACTCAGGACATGGTCCAGATGCTCGGACGGACTGGGATCGCGGACAACTGCGCGCTGGTGGTCGAGAAGCCGTTCGGTCACGATCTGGACAGCGCCAAGCAGCTCAACGCCGCCCTGCATGAGGTCCTGGGCGAGGAGGACATCTACCGGATCGACCACTTCCTGGGCAAGGAGGCGGCCCAGAACATCCTCGTGGCCCGGTTTGCCAACGGCATGCTCGAGCCGATCTGGAACCGGGACCATGTGTCGTACGTCCAGATCGACGTGCCGGAGGAGCTCGACATCCAGGGCCGGGCCGGGTTCTATGAGCAGACCGGGGCGTTCCGAGACATGGTGGTCACCCATCTGCTCCAGATCCTCGGCATCGTCGCGCTCGAGCCCCCCTCGCGGATCCAGTCCGACCCGCTCCACCTGGAGCGGACCAAGCTGTTTGATTCGCTGCGGCCGTTAGATCCCGAGCGAACGGTGTTCGGTCAGTACGAGGGCTACCGCGACGAGCACGGCGTGGCCGACGACTCGGAGGTCGAGACGTTCGTCGCCCTCGAGGTCCGCGTCGACACCTGGCGCTGGAGCGGCGTCCCGTTCTACCTGCGAACCGGTAAGGCCATGGCCGACGGCCGGCGCACGGTGACGATCGGCTTTGCCGAGGCGCCCCTGAGCCTGTTCCCCAATCACTCGCGCGACGAGCGCCCGCGCCCCAGCGAGATCGTGTTCGAGCTCTCCGACGATCCCCGGGTGAGCGTCGAGGTACAGGCCAAGGTCCCGGGGCCGGCCATCGATCTCGGGCGTGCCGCGCTGACCCTGGACGTCGAGGAGGCGTTTGACGGCAGCAGCGGTCTCGAGGCCTACGAGCGGCTGCTGCACGACGTGATGGTTCGCGAACGCCTGCTGTTCACACGCAGCGAGCAGATCGAGCGCCTGTGGGAGGTCGTGGCGCCCGTGCTCGACAATCCGCCCGCGCCTGAGCCCTACGCTCGCGGATCCTGGGGTCCCGAGTCGGCGTTGAAGCTGCCGGCGGCACCCGGCTGGCGACTGCCCGACGGCGACTGAGGCGGCCCGCGCTACGCGGGCGCCGCCTCCAGCGCGGAGTTGAGCGCTTCGAGATCCTCGGCCGTCGGACGCCATTGCGCCGCGGCCGCGTTGGCCCGTACCTGCTCGGGCTTGGTCGCGCCGGCGATCACCGAGGCGACGGAATCGCGGGTCAGCAACGCCCCGATGGCAACAGTGATCAGCGACAGACCGCGCTCGTCGGCATAGCGCTGGAGCGCCTCGACGACGGCGAACTGCTCGTTGGTGCCGATCTCATCGCGGGCTGAGAGGCGCGCGCCGTCGGGGCCGGGCTGGCCGCGGCGGTACTTGCCGGTCAGCAGGCCGGAGGCGAGTGGGAAGTAGGGCACGAAACCGATCCCCAGCTCCTCGCTGGCGGGCAGGGCGTCGTCCTCGGCATGGCGGGCCAGGAGGCTGTACTCGTTCTGCACGGCGGTGAACGGGGTGAGGCCGTTCTCCCGGGCCACGGCGTCGGCCTCACGGAGCTGGTCGGCATCGAAGTTGGACGCGCCCAGGCCACGGATCTTCCCCGCCGTGAGGAGCTCCTGGAGCGCGCCGAGCGTCTCCTCGATCGGCGTCACGCCGTCGGGCTGGTGGTACCAGTAGTAGTCAACCCAGTCGGTCTGCAGGCGCCGCAGGGAATTATCGATGGCCTGCATGATGTAGCCACGCGAGCCCCGAGGACCCTGGCCGTCACCCATGTCCATGCCGAACTTGGTGGCCAGTATCACCTGGTCGCGGCGGCCGTGAAGAACCTCGCCGAGCAGCTCCTCGCTGGCACCGGCGCCGCCGTAGATGTCGGCCGTATCGAGAAACGTGACGCCCTCGGCGAGGGCCGCATCGACGACGGCGCGGGTGCCGTCGAGGTCCACGCGACGGCCGAAGTTGTTACAGCCCAGGCCGACGACCGGAACCTTCAGTCCGGAGGCGCCGAGGGGGCGGATAGGTATCTGAGACATCCCCTCGGTATACCCCACCGCGGGGCGGCTACGCTGTCTGCGTCACGGGGGCGTCAGCGGCCTGGCGTTCGCTCAGACGTTTTTGGCCAGGATCTGGCCGCGCCAGCCGCGTAGGTCATAGCGGCCGTGGCGTTTGAACCCTTCGCGCTCGTAGAACTTCACCAGCCGTGGGGAGTCCGCCCAGCAGTCGACGCGGACCATCTGCCGATCACGCTGGCGGGCGAGCTGACAGGCGAGGTCGAGCAGGCGCGCGCCGATGCGCTGCCCGGCCAGCCGCCGCGAGCTGAGCAGCATCACCACGTAGAGCTCGGGCACCGGATTGCCGGGAACGTACGGGGGGCAGGCGCCAACCGCCAACACGCCAACCGCGCGGCCGTCGTGCTCGGCGATCCGGATCTCGTTCTCGCTCAACATCTCCCGGACCCGGTCGCGCATGTCCGGACGCTCGGAGAACGGCTGCTCGCCCCACTGGCCGCTCAGGCCGCGCGGGACCAGCCAGGCGATCGCCTCGTCAAACAGGGCCAGCACCGCCGCCTCGTCCTCAATGCCCCCTGGTCGGATCTCAAATTCGACCATGCACCGTTAGTTGTAGCGCTGAGAGCCCGCCTAGGATGGTCAGCGTGACGTTGGTCAGCGAGATCCTGGGGCGCCAGATGCGGTTGATCGCCCCCGAGACGAGCGACGTTCTGCACGAGCCTGACCTGCCGGTGAGGATGGATGACTCAGAGGTCCTGCTCGCCGACCGCTGGGTGGCGCGGGCGCGCGCCGAGGAGCCCCAGCCCACCGTGCTGGTCCGCTCGCCCTACGGGCGACGCTCGTTCGTCGGGCTGATCTTCGGCCGTCTGCTGGCCGAGCGCGGTCTTCAGGTCGTGGTGCAGAGCGTGCGGGGCACGTTTGGATCCGGCGGCAACTTCTCGCCCTTCGAGGAACGCGCTGACGGCCTGGCCACGCTTCGCTGGCTGCGCGAGCAGCCGTGGCACCGCGACCGCATCGGAATGATGGGACCCAGTTACCTCGGTTTCGTGCAATGGGCCGTGGCGGCGGAGGCCGGTGCCGATCTGGCCGCGCTGGCGATCCAGGTCAGCGCCTCGCAGTTCTACGACCAGACCTACACCGGGGGCGGGGTCACGCTCGAGAACACGGCCTCGTGGATGAGCATCCTCGCTGTCCAGGAGCACCGCTTCGGGCCGCTGGCCATCGAACGCGCGGTGCGACGCCTGCCGTCGCTGCTGACCGAGCTGCCCCTCGGCGAGCTCGACGTGCGGGCCACGGGGAGCGAGGTGGACTGGTTCCGAACGGCGTTCACCAGCCGCGGACGCGAGGACGAGTACTGGATGGCTCGCAACTATTCGGCCGAGGTGCCCGAGGTGACCGCCCCGGTGCAGCTCGTCGGCGGCTGGTACGACATTCTGCTGCCGTGGATGCTGGAGGACTTCGTCGCCCTCCAGGCGGCGGGCCGGAGGCCCCAGTTGACGATCGGACCCTGGAGCCACACGTCGCCGGCCCTGGCCGCGCGCGGTCACCGTGACGGGATCGCCTGGCTGCGGGCGCATCTGCTCGGTGACAGCCGCCAGCTGCGGGCGAGCCCGGTCGAGATCCTGGTCACCGGGGAGCGCAGCGGTGGCGGCTGGCGCGAGCTCGAGGCCTGGCCGCCGGCTGGAACCGGGCAGCGCCGCCTGTGGCTGCACTCAGGCGGCCGCCTCGAGCAGGACGCACCGACCGAGGAGGGCACGACGGGCACCAGCTACAGGTATGACCCGGCCGACCCGACTCCTGCTGTGGGTGGCCCCGTGCTGCTGTCCCGCGCGCCCGTCGCCGACAATCGCGAGCTGGAGGCCCGGGAAGATGTGGTCACGTTCACGACCGAGCCGCTGGTCGAGACCGTCGAGGCGATCGGGGACGTGTCGGCCGAGCTGTGGGTTCGCAGTGAGGCCGTCTCGTTCGACATCTTTGCCCGGGTCTGCGACGTCGACGGCGACGGGGCGTCCTGGAACGTCTGCGATGGACTGACCCGGGTGAGCCGGACTGCAGGGGAGTCCGACGGCGCGGCCCCGGGCGCGAGCGGGGCACGGGTCGTCAACGTAAAGCTGTGGCCGATGGGGCACCGGTTCGCCGCCGGCCACAGGATCCGCCTGCAGGTCTCCTCAGGGGCACACCCACGGTATGCCCGCAACCCCGGCACGGGAGAGGATCCGGCCACCGCCGTTGAGCTGCGGGCCGTGGACATCGAACTCGTCCACGACCGCGACCACCCGTCGGCGGTGGTCCTGCCTAGCTCGTCAGTGAGCGCGACTGGCGGGCGCGTCGCCGCGGCCGCCGCGACGGCCTGAGCGCGAGCGCCCTCGACCTGACCCGCGGGGCGGCTGGTGGCGGGATCGGCGGTCGGCGCCCCCCCGGCCCTCAGAGTGCGGCCGCGGACGCGACGGGCGCTGGGACTGACGTCCTCCGGCGGCGCCGGGCTCGGGGCCGCCGAGCCCGTGCTCGAGCCCCAGCTGGTGGGCCATACGCTTGACGTCGGCGCGCTCGTGCACGTCAACGAAGGTGATGCCGATCCCGGAGCGACCGGCCCGGCCGGTGCGGCCGACGCGATGGACATAGCCCTCGTGATCGCCGGGCGGATCGAAGTTGATCACGTGGGAGATCCCGGACACGTCGATCCCGCGGGCGGCGACATCCGTCGCCACCAGGGTGTCGACCTTGCCGGACTCGAAGCGGGCCAGCGCCGTCTCACGCTGACGCTGAGACTTGTTGCCGTGCATGGCGACCGCGTCGACCCCTCGCGCGCCGAGACGCTTGACCAGACGATCGGCTCCGCGCTTGGTGCGGACGAAGACCAGGGTCAGATCGCGCTCGCTCTCGAGCTCGGCCACGAGGGCCTCGATCTTGGCCTCGCCGGAGACGGATACGAACCGGTGCTCGATCTCCAGCGCGGCGCGGCGCTCCGTGCCGCCGTGCTCGTGCATGACCGGGTCACGCGTGTACTCGCGGGCGGCGCGGCCGGCTTCGCCGTCGAGGGTGGCCGAAAAGAACAGGGTCTGGCGCTGCGCGGGGCAGGCGGCGACGATCCGCTTGACGGCGGGTCGGAAGCCCATGTCGAGCATCCGGTCAGCTTCGTCGAGGACGAGCATGCTGATCCGGTTCAGCGAGAAGGCGCGGCGCTGGAGCTGATCCTCGAGCCGTCCCGGGGTGGCGACGATGATGTGTGATTGGGCGGCGTCGCGGCCCTGTTTGACGAGGCCGACGCCCCCGTAGACGGCGGTGATGCGTAGCGCCCGGGCATGGGCGACGGGGCGCAGATCGTCGGCGATCTGCGTGGCCAACTCCCGGGTCGGAGCCAGGATCAGAGCGCTCGGACGCGGACCAGTTGACTCGATCCGATCGACCAACGGGATCCCGAAGGCCAGGGTCTTGCCCGAGCCGGTGGGTGAGCGGCCGAGCACATCGCGCCCGGCGAGGACATCCTTGATGACCAGGTTCTGGACCGCGAAAGGCGCGGTGACGCCCTGGGCGGCGAGCGCGTCTACGACCGCGCGCGACACGCCGAGTTCGGCGAAAGACGACATTAAGTTGTTCACTCCTTGGCGGCAACAGGGGCCGCGACGAATTCGGGAGGCGAATGCTGACCCGAACCGCTCTCTGCGGGACCCAAGCGAGCTGCCTCGCGGCCGACGGCGTCGACCGACAACTCATCAACCTAGCAGCCGGTCAGCTGGGGGCGGAGGCCTGCACCGGATCGCCCAGGGCGATGATCCCGTCCTGGAGGATGTCGGCGCGCAGGCCGCCCCGGTGGACGAGCGCCCGCAACACCGGTCGTCCGGCGTAGCCCTGCATGACCGTGCACGGTTCGCACAGGCGAATGCCGCGGCAGGCCACCCCGCCGATCGTGAACTCGTGACCGACAAGCCGATTGAGGTCGATCCCGCGTGTGACCACGTTGCGGCGGTGCTCATCAGCGGACAGCCGTGGCGCGAAGGATTCACACACCTCGGCCTCGATCAGGGTCAGGGCACTGCCCGAGGGCCCGGAGGGAAAGGTCCCGCGTCCGCTCACGTGGCGGTCGCCCTCCAGCCCCCGTCCGGGCAGGGCCTGGACCTCGGCCCTGGTCTGGGCGGGCTCGCCCGCTGACGGCGCGACCCAGATCCCCTCCACGGTCCCGGGTCCTGGGGGAGAAGCGGGGAGCGCGGGGCGGGCCAGGGCGATGTCTCCGGCGGCGACGACGAAGCCGTGCGTCAGCCACTGGTTGGGAATCTCCTGGGCCTGGCCGGCCGGATCCCAGATCACTCCCGATGGCACCCCGAACATGACCACGAAACGCGCCGGATCATCCTGGGTTGGGGGCTGGACCCGGGCGATCCAGGGACCGGCCCAGCCGAAGGTGGCAGGAGCGTCGACGCGCGCGAGCCCCAGACCGAGGCTCCCGAGCCAGCGGGAGGCGTTGAAGCCCGCGGCCGGGTCCTCGCCGGCGTCGAGCTGGGGCAGCGTGTGAGGGTCGAGCTCGAGCACGCTGACCAGACAGGCCAGAAACGAGTCCGCTTCGAGCGTGGGAGCGGAGCTCTGGAGCCTCACCGGCTTCATGAGATGGGAGGCTATCCTGACCGCGCGCCGCCGCCGCCATGACCGAACCTTCGCCCAGCCCACCGCTCAATCCCGTCGTCCTCACCGGCGAGCTCGACGCCACGCGCGTAGCGGCGATCGGGGCCGGAGCCGCGATCGAGCTCGACCGCGCAGCTCTGGGTCGCGTGGCCGCCAACCGCCGTGTCCTGGAGGAGATCCTGTCCAGCGGAACGCCGGTGTACGGGATCAGCACCGGCTTTGGCGCGCTGGTCTCGAACACGGTCGCCCCCGAGCTGCAGCGCCACCTGCAGATCAACCTTCTGCGCAGCCACGCCGCCGGCACCGGTCCCGACCTGCCCCTGGACGTGGTGCGGGCGGCGATGGCCGTGCGCGCCAACGGCCTGCTGCTGGCGCACTCGGGGATCCGGCCGCTGGTCCTCGAGCATCTGGCGGTTCTGCTCAACGCCGGCTTTGTCCCCCGCGTGCCCCGCACCGGTTCGCTGGGGGCCAGCGGTGACCTCGCTCCTTCGGCCCACGCCTTCCTGCCGCTGCTCGGCGAGGGACAGGCGTTCGCCCCCGACGGCGAGCTGCTGAGCGGGGCCGAGGCCCTCGCCGCCGCCGGCCTCGAGCCCCTCGAGCTGGAGAGCAAGGAGGGGCTGGCGTTGATCAACGGCACCCACTTCATGAGCGCGATCGGCGCTCTGCTCAGCGTCCGCGTCGGCAGTCTGCTGAACGCCGTCGACCTGGTCACCGCGGCCACGCTCGAGGCGCTGCGCGGCGCGCTTCCGGCGTTCGATCCTCGCGTGCACCGGCTGCGCCCGCTGCGCGGGCAGGCGACGAGCGCGGCCAACATCAATCGGGCGCTGTCCGGATCGACCCGAATCGCCGGACCCGCCTCGGGGCGCCTTCAGGACGCCTACTCGCTGCGTTGCGCCGCGCAGGTTCACGGCGCCGCCCGCGAGGGCTTCAGGTTCTTCTCCGAGCTGGTCCACGCCGACCTGAACGCGGTCACCGACAACCCGCTGGTGTTCGAGGATCCACCCGAGGTCATCTCGGCGGGCAACTTCCACGGCCAGTCGCTGTCGCTGGCCTTCGACACGCTGCGCCTGACGCTGGCCGACCTGGGCTCGATCTCCGAGCGGCGCACCTTCCGGCTGTTGTCACCGACGCTGAACGGCCGCCTGCCCGAGTTCCTGACCCGCGACGCCGGGACCTCGAGCGGCTACATGGTCGCGCAGTACACCGCGGCGGCGCTCGTCGCCGAGCTGCGGGCCCTGGCCCACCCGGTCAGCGTCGACAGCATCCCCACCTCCGACAACCAGGAGGATCACGTTTCCATGGGGATGACGGCCGCGGTCATGGCGCTGGAGGCCGCCGACCGGCTGGAGCGGGTCGTGGCGATCGAGCTGCTCTGCGCGTGCCAGGCGCTGGACTGCGATCCCGGGGCGCCGGGAGCGACGGTGGCCGCTCTGCACCGCGCGGTCCGGGAACGGGTGCCGGTCCTGACCGCCGACCGCCCGCCCGCCGACGACCTGGAGGCCCTGCTGCCGCTGATCAGCGAGGGCACCGTGGCGGCACTGCTCGGGACGCCGAGCGCCGGGCCGTAGGCGCCGCCGGTCTACTCGTCGCCGCCGACCGGATGCCGCCCGAGGTGAGCCTTGCGAGCCGTCACACGCTGTCGCGTGGTGTCCATCCGGGCGGAGGCGATGGCTGAGCTGAGCGACAGGTCGCGCTCCAGCGCCTCGCTCAAGGCGAGGACCTCCCGGCGGCTGTACGTGAGCCCCCGATCGGTCGTCCACTGGCACGACTTCGGAAATCCGTAGCGCGCCTCCCAGGCCAACAGCACATCGGGGCTCACCCCGAGCATCTCGGCGGCGTCGTCGATGCCGAGCGTCGGCCACGCTCTCTCCTCACTGGTCGAGACGGCGGGCCGCACCGCTTCACCGGAATGTGGGTGGGTCGGGGCCGCAGCCGGACCGGAGGACTTGGCGCGCCGGGCCGCGTCACGCGTCGGACGAGGATGCACTCCAAGGTCCAACCAGGGGGCCTCCTGCGCCATCTGTGCGCGCAGCTGCCCGGAGGGCGCAATGTTGCGTCGGCCCGGTTCGTGTCCTGGGTGGGCGGCCCGGAGCGTGATGTCACCGGCCTTGGCCGCCTTGGCCAGAGACACCGCCAGCAGCGCCACGGCCGCGCAGGCGACACCGACCATGAGCAGGATCAGCTCGGGCAGCATCGGACCCATCGGCCTTGCAGTGGGGATGAGCGGATTGGCCGGCGCATGGAGCCTTCTGGCCCCTCGAACGAACGGTCGATCCCGGTCTGGCGGCAACTGCCCAAACCTGGACGCATGATCTAGTGACCTTTCGGCAGCCGCCGCGAACGATGGTCACGATTTAGGCCGATCGGGCCGGGCCACGGCCGTGATGAGGGTCAGTTCTCGCCGTCGTAGTAATCGACGGAACCGTCGGAGCGCCGGAGCATGAGCTGATCCTCCTCGCGCCCGGTCCATACACCGATCTTGTCGCTGTCGGGGTAGACGGCCACGGCCGGCTCACGCCCGTTGGAGAACATCAGCACACGCGCGGTCTCGCTCGCGCGGTTGGTCAGCTGGTGAGCGCCGTCGGGACCGGGGGCAAAGCAGATCAGCGCCCCGGTTGCGATCGTCTCGTTCCCGGCCGGGGTACGGAGCTCGAGCTCGCCCTCGAGGATCAGCAGCCACTCCTCGACGTACTCGTAGTGATACGGGCACAGTCGCTCGCCGGGCGGGATCTCATAGGCCTTGACGACGTTCTCGCTGGCGCCCGCGCGCTCCCCAACCCGGGATGTACCGGCCCGGTAGCCCTCGGGATCTTCGTCGTCGTACTCGTAGACGTCGGTGAAGACGTTGGCCCGGTCCATCGCCCGGGCTCTCTAGCCGCCGACGATCCGGAATATGCCCCGCATGAACGGGTGGATCCGGCAGAAGAACGTGTAGGTCCCGGGTCTCAGGGTCCTCGGCGTGCTCCAGCTGATGCGATTTGCCGCCGGAGTCCCGTAGCCGAGTTGAGCCGAGTCGTAGCCCCCCTTGCCGTTGGCCAGCGGGTAGGAGATCCCGGTGTTGAGGCCGCACGGGTTCTGACAGGACGTGACGGTGTGGAACACGGAGTCGATGTAGGCCTGGCTGGGGTCGAGTGGGTTGCCCGCGGTCGGGAGCGGGCTGGCATCGTCGTTGACGAAGGTCAGCGAGTGGCCCTCGTGGATCGTCGGGATGCAGCGGTTGCCGCCCGTGGCCCGGAAGTCGCCTGGGTTGTAGGTGAAGGCCGAGATCGTGACCTTGCTGCGGTAACAGACGGGGAACTTGTTCGGGTTGACGCCGATCGAGTAGGCGCCCCCGTGGTTATTGTCCTCGGCGAGGTGGCCATGGGTGATGTGGCCCTTCTCGTTGAGCTTGTGCGTGAAGGGGTCGATTCCGCCCTGGGTGTCCCACGACTCCCACGCGACCATGATTCCCATCGACTCATACCAAGAGGCGCGCCGCGTGTCGTAGGTGCTGCTGATCCGCATTACGTCACCGGCCTTGAGCTGGGGACGCCAGTTGGGCGCCGTCGCGGTCATCGCCATGTCCCACGAGATCGGCCCGCGCTTGTCGAAGTAGTGGGCGTAGGAGCGGAACAGGCGCACTGAATCGGGTCCGCTGGTGCCCTTGATCGCCCCGCTGAACGGCTTCACGCCCGGACGGATCAGGTCAAGATCGTCGTACAGGCCGCCGGGGTGCAGATGGCCGGCGGTGCCGACGAGGGTCCCCGGGTGATCGACGGTGAACTCGTCCAGGGCCGGTCCCGGGCCGTACGGGTTCTTGGCCATGTCGGGGAAGGTGAACTTGCCGTTGACGCCGCTGTGGCGGTAGACGTTAAAGACCGGGTAGATGTGGTGGTCCATGACGTCCATCCAGATCGGGTGGACGGCGGTGATCCCCGCCGCGGCCGGGTCGCTGTCGGGCACGAAGTCAATCGTGTAGTTGACGTACACGTGGGCGGCCTTGGCGGTCAGGTTGTGGATCATGTAGTTGAAGACCCAGAAGTCCCGGGCGCCGATCGGATAGCCGTATCCCTGGGGGAACTCGTAAACGGTCTTCTCCTCACCGGAGGCCATGAACGGGTAGAAGCCGCCGATGTTTCCGTTCCCCTCGCCCTCTCCGGCCTGGCCGTTGCTCAGCCAGACGCCGTGGTGGAGATGAATCACGTCGACGCGGGGGATCCTGCCGCAGCATTTGCCATTGGGCAGCGTGTAGCGCAGGTTCGGCGTCATCCGGACCATGAAGCCGTTGACGCTCGGCTTGGGGACGTGCTTGGAGTCGACCAGGATGAGGTTGGCTCCCGGGCGCACGAGATACGGACCGGCGTTGAAATGCAAGGTCTGCATCCCGGGATAGGCGGGACCCGCGGCCAGGGCCGAGGGGGCAAAGAAAACGGCGCCCAGCAGCGCCACCAAGATCCCGAAAATGACTCGCTTCACGACTGCACCCCTTCTTGGGCCCTACCTCCGAGTCAGCGGATTGAATCACGCGCGCAAGTCGACGGCGACCGCGAGCGTCGGAAGGCGGACACGCGAGGATCCATCAGGGGTCCCTCACCCATCGCGGCTCAGCCGCGCGGACGAGTTCGGCGTGCGCCGGAGTTTGCTACCAGGCCTGGGTGCCGCCGCAATGGGGGCAGTCGACCGACGTGGTCACCTGGGCCGCGAACACGAATCCACAGCCGCAGCTGTAGAGCGCCTGATCCTGCGGGGCGCCGGCTTGGCGCCGCCGCGAGGCAGCGGTGTGCTCGTGGTTGGTGTTCGCGGTCGACTCCGGGTGAGCGCGAGTTTCGCTGCGCTGCGCGACTCGCCCCAGTCGCCCTTCGCGGTAGCGCCCCTTACGGCCGGCGCTGATTTTGGATCGGACTGTCACTGTCATGGGAAGGAACGACTTCGCCGCTCAATGGTTTCGCCATCCGGCCTTAAAACCCTGGCACCTAACACAACAGCAATCTGGGCTCGGCTCGGAGGCCGTGATCCGGGTGACCGGGGGGCCCAGGGCAGCGGGCATGAGCCCCGGCTAGCACGCCGCCGGAGCTGCTCTCTGAGCCCACCCGGCGGGTGCTTATGGGACAATCCCCGCCAGCATGGATCCAAGTCGCAAGCGGGCGATCCGCCTCACGGTCGCCCTCACCGTCGCGCTGCTGCTGGCCTCGGCGCTCGTCTACACGAGCTTCGCGGCGGGGCGTGAGGAGCTCACCGCCTCGCAACTCATCAAGCGGGCGCACCCCGGCAGCTCCTACATCCTGGCCGGGACGGTGCTGAACCACTCGGTCCAGCGTGAAGGCTCGGTGCTGCGCTTCCGGGTCCGCGATCCCAAGCTCAAGGAGTCGGTGGCCGTGCGTTACACGGGCGAGGTGCCCGACCCGTTCGCGGCCGGACGGGCGGTGCTGGTCACCGTGCGCGACGGCGGCAACCAGGGCTTCATCGGTCAGCCCAACTCGCTGACGACCAAGTGCCCCTCCAAGTACCAGGCTGCGTCGGGCTCATATTGATGCCGGCGGCCGGTTTCAGGCGTATCCCCGCGGGAGCCGGTAGCTGATGGCCGCCGCCGGGCGCGTGTTGCTGATCTTTGCCCTGGTCACGACCCTCTACGGGTTGGGCGCGTCGCTGCACGGCGCCCGCGGGGGCGGCCGGGCGTGGGTCGAATCCGGGCGCCGCTCGATGTACGCCCTGTGGGGAATGGCGGCGATCGCCTTCGTGATCCTCGACGTCGCCTTCATCACCTCGGACTTCTCCTACAACGTGGTGGCCGGCGGCTCGAGCACGACGACCCCGTTCTTCTACCGCGTGGCGGCGATCTGGTCCACGCAGCAGGGTTCGCTGCTGCTGTGGCTGCTGCTCCTCTCGGGTTGGTCCAGCCTGGCCCTGTTCCTGACCCGGCACCGGGTGCGGGAGATCGCTCCCTACGCGCAGTCGGTGCTGTTTGCGCTGACCGCGTTCTTCAGCGGTCTGCTCGTGTTCTTCGCCAATCCGTTTGCGACCAGCAGCACGCCGCCGGCCGAGGGCGCCGGCCTCGATCCGCTGCTGCGTCACACGACGATGATGGTCCACCCGCCCATGCTGTACTCGG
Source organism: Solirubrobacteraceae bacterium (assembly GCA_036488625.1). GTDB lineage: Bacteria > Actinomycetota > Thermoleophilia > Solirubrobacterales > Solirubrobacteraceae > Palsa-465. The sequence continues at coordinate 16,564 of DASXHG010000075.1, forward strand.
GCTACACGCTGATGATGGTGCCGTTCGCGTTTGCCGTCGGCGCCCTGATCAGCGGACGGCTGGGGGCCGAGTGGATCCAGGTCACCCGCCGCTTCGCGCTCGCCGCCTGGCTGTGCCTGGGCGTCGGCATCCTGCTCGGCGCGCGCTGGTCCTACACCGAGCTGGGGTGGGGTGGCTACTGGGCCTGGGACCCGGTGGAGAACGCGGCCCTGATGCCGTGGCTGTGCACCACCGCCTTCATCCACTCGATCATGATCCAGGAGAAGCGGGGGATGCTGAAGGTCTGGAACGCATCCCTGGTCCTGGCCGCCGGATGCCTGGCCGTGATCGGGACGTTCCTGGTCCGCTCGGGGATCCTCAGCTCGATCCATGCCTTCGTCTCGGATCCGACGCTCAACATCTCCTTCGTCGCCCTGATCTCGGTCATGGTCATCGGGTCGATCGCGCTGGTCACCTGGCGCCGCGAGCTGCTGAGGACCGACGCCCGCCTGGACTCGCTGATCTCCCGCGAGGCCGTGTTCCTGTTCCAGAACCTCGTTCTGGTCGCACTGACGGCGGTGATCTTCTGGATCACGTTCTTCCCGCTCGTCTCCCAGGCCATCACGGGGACCGAGGTGTCGGTGGGGCCGCCTGCCTTCCGCCCGTTCGTGGTCCCGATGGCGCTGCTCGTCGTCGTCCTGTCCGGGATCGGCCCGATCATCGCCTGGCGCCGGGTGACCCTGGCCAAGCTGCGACGGAGCTTCGCCTTCCCGCTGGCGGCGGCCGCGCTCATGCTCGTCGCCCTCCTGATCGTCCCCGGCGTGGTCGACCACAAGCTGGCCCTGATCATGTTCTGCGCCGGGACGTTCGTCGTCTCGAGCGTCGTCCAGGAATTCGTCCGCGGCGTGCGGGCACGGCGGGCGATGACCGGCGAGGCGCCGCCGGTCGCCCTCGGCGCGCTGGTGCGCCGCAACCGGCGCCGCTACGGCGGCTACATCGTCCACGCCGGTGTGGCCGTGGCCCTGGTCGGGGTGGCCGCCTCGACGTCGTTCCAGCACTCGCGGACGGCGACCATCGCTCCGGGCCAGAGCGTTCACCTCGATGGCTACACGGTCCGCTACGTGCGGCCGACCGCGACCGCCACCTCGGAGAAGATCTCCTTCGGCGCGATCCTCGACGTGAGCAGCGGGCGCCAGCACGTGGCCACCCTTCACACCTCGTATGGGCTCTACCCCTCCCAGAATCCCGCCCAGCCGATCGGGCGCTTCTTTGACGGCTCCACGGAGAGCCGGGTGGGGTTGAAGTCCGGTCCGCTGCAGGACATCTGGACAGTGATCAACCCGAACGTGGGACCCCTGCAGGGCCTGATCAATCAGGGCGACGCGCGCTTCAGCAAGTTCCTCAACGATGCGATGGCGATGCCGGCGGCGCAGCGCACGCAGGCGCTGAACGAGCTCTTCACGCTCCGCGACACCGCGATCCGGGGTCTCGCCCAGCGGTTTGTCAACCACCCCTGGGCGGCCACCTTCCTGGTCATCATCTCGCCGCTGGTCACCTGGCTGTGGGCGGGAGCGATCATCGCCGCTTTCGGCGGACTGCTCGCGCTGTGGCCGCTGCCGCCGCCCCGCCGGCGTCGGCCTCGGGCTCGCGCGACCAGCGACGACGCCGCCGAGACCGTGGCGCTGCCCGACGAGCTGCGGGCCCGGGAGCTGGTGTGAGCCGAGTCAGGAGCCGACTCTGATGGCCTACGTGCTCGTGCTCGTCGTGCTGGCCGGGGCCGTGTTCGTGATCAGCGGCCCGCTGCGCGCCGAGCGCGGCCGCGAGGAATCAGACGAGCAGGCGACCAAGCTCGCCGAGCTCGAGGCGGCCCGCGACGCCAAGTACCACGAGATCCGCGACGCCGAGCTCGACCTGCGCACCGGCAAGCTGTCTGACGCCGACTATGAGGCCGTTGACCGGGCTCTGCGCGCCGAGGCGATCGAGATCATGCACGCCCTGGACGGGGTTCACTCTGGTCAGGCGCCGGTGGCCGGGGCCGACTGACCTCGCTACCATCGCCCTCGATGGTCACCGTTCTCGACTTCGTGCAGGTCATTCTCTGCGTTGGCGTCGTCTTTCTGATCCTGATGCACTCGGGCAAGGACGCCGGGCTGTCAGGCGCCTTCGGCGTCGGCTCCGGCGCGGGCCCGCTGGGCGGCGGCTCACTGGTCGAACGCAACCTGAACCGCTGGACGGTCGTGTTCGCCGTGCTGTTCGTGGTCAACACGATCATCCTCATCAAGATTTCCTGACCTGGGTAGCTGCCCGGACTCCTGCCGGGCGCGGTCGCGGTTAGAGCGGCGCGGAGTCGCCGAGGGCGTCGACCAGACGCAGAAGTTCCAGGGGGCTGAACGGCTTAGTCAGGAACAGGTCAGCCCCGGCCTCCTCGGCCAGCCGCTCGGTTCGCTCGCCGTGGGAAGCGGTGAGCATCACGATCGTCGCCTCGCGCGTGGCCGGATCTGACCGCAGCTCCCGGCAGGTGTCGATCCCGTCCAGGCCCGGCATGTCGACATCCAAGAAGACGATCGCCGGCTCGGTGTCCCGAGCCAGCGCCAGCGCCTGCAGACCGTCGGCAGCCTCGTGCAGGTCGAACTCAGCCACGTCCTCGAGCGTGGTCGTGACCAGCTTGCGGATGAAGCGATCGTCATCGACGACGAGCACGGCCCGAGTCATCCGATCTCCTTTCCGATCTGCATCAGCGTCTCGTCGTCGATCGTCTCGAAGGCGTTCACCACGGCCGGATCGAACTGGGTGCCCGATCCCCGGACGATGATCCTCCGGGCCTCGGGCAGCGACATGGCCGGCCGGTAGGGACGCTCGGTGGTCAGCGCGTCCAACACGTCGGCGACGGCGAACACGCGGGCGGCGAGCGGGATCTCCTCACCGGCCAGCCCGTCGGGGTAGCCGCTCCCGTCCCAGCGTTCATGGTGGGAGCGCACGACCTCCGCCGCCTCCTGCAGAAACTCGATACCGCTGACGATCTCGGCTCCGACGGCCGGATGGGTCGACATCAAGCGCCGCTCGTCATCGGTGAGGGCGCCGGGCTTGTAGAGGATCGCGTCGGGGATCGCCACCTTGCCGATGTCGTGGAGAAGGAACCCGAATTCGATCTCGGGCGCCTCGGGCACGGCGATCCCGAAGGCACGGGCGATCGTGATCCCGTAGGCGGCCACGCGCTCGGCGTGCTTGCCGGTGTAGGCATCCCGGGCCTCGACGGCGTTGGAGAGCGCCCGGACGGTGGCCATGTAGGAACGGGTCAGCTGCTGGGCGCGGGCCCGCTCCTGTTTGAACGTCTCCCGCAGGTCGGCGGCGTAGCGCTCGAGCTGGAGCTCGTTGTCCGCCGCCTCCCGCTCGCGGCGGGCCAGCTCGGCGCGCAGCCGCTCGATCTCCTGGGTCAGCTCCGCTTCGCCTCTGAGTTCCATCTCTGTTCCTGGCTCGGTCGCCGGCCGTCTTCGCGCAACGCCTCGAGGAGCGCCTGGGCGGCTCCCTCGAGCGGTACCACCTGCATCCCCAGCTTCACAAGGCCTCCTGGGGTGGGCGTGTCGTCATCGGAGAATAGGATCACGGCCCGCCGGAGGCGGCGCCCCCGCAGAGCAAGGGCCTGCAGGGCGGCCTGCGGATTGCGGATGCCGACGTCGATCAGTGCGACCTCGAAGCGCCGCTCGCCGCAGACGCGGGCGGCTGCCGCGCCGGTCGTCTCCCACTGATGCTCGATGCCGAGCTCGTCGAGAGCCGGCTCGAGGGCGACCTGCATGTGCGGGCGCCCGACGACCAGCACCCGCGAGCGCCCCGCGCGCACGGCCGCCGCCAGCACCTCGCGCAGCTCGTCGGCGTCGATCGGCTTGGAGACGACCCATTCCCCGGCCAGCTCCGGGCGAGCGGCGGACACCGACACGAACACGATCGGGATCGGGCGCAGCTCGGGGTCGGCGCGGATCTTGCCGAGCAGCGCGAAGCCGTCCATCTCGGGCATGAGGATGTCCAGCGTGATGGCGTCAAAGCTCTCGTTGCGCAGTCGCTCCAGAGCCTCGAGCCCGGTCACGGCGACGGTGGCATTGATCTCCAGCGGGCGCAGCTGATCGGTGATGAGAGCGGCGATCTCGGGCTCGTCATCGACGACCAGGACGCGCCGCCCGCGCAGCAGCTCCAGGGTCTGCTCGGAGTCGCTGCTGGGCACCGCGGCCGGGATCAGGACGTGAAACGCGGTACCCCGGCCGGGCTCGGTCTCGACCTCGATCTGGCCGCCGTGCAGATCGACCAGGGACTTGACGATCGACAGCCCGAGCCCCGTTCCGGGGATTGACGCGTCGACCCCGTGGGCTCGGTAGAAGCGCTCGAAGATGTGCTCGCGCTCGTCCGCGCTGATGCCGACGCCGGAATCGGCGACGACGATTCGCACCCACGCCCGGTCGGCTTCGGCGCCGATATGGATCCGGCCCCCGCTCTCGGTGTAGAGGTGGGCGTTGGTGAGCAGGTTGTGGATGATCTGGCGGATCCGCGTCGGGTCGGCCATGGCCAGCGGGAGGGCGGGTGAGATGTAGATCCCCAGCCGCTGGTTCTTCTCGATGATCCGCGGTCCCATCAGCTCGGCGACCTCGCGAACGGCCTCCCCGACGTCGATCGGCCGGCGGGCGATGTCGACGCTGTCGGCTTCGATGCGAGCCACGTCGAGCAGATCGTTGACCAGCTCCACGAGACGATCGGTGGAGCGCAGGATGATGTCGATGAACTCGCGCTGGCGGGCATCGAGGGCACCCGGGTCGCGGCCCAGGAGCTCGACGAAGCCCTTGATCGAGGTCAGCGGGCTCCGAAGCTC
>DASXHG010000080.1:0-3977 GCA_036488625.1 Solirubrobacteraceae bacterium
GAGGTCGGCGGTGAAGGCCACGAGTGCTCCCACCGGTCGCCCCAACTGCCGTCCCAGCGTCCGCAGCGGAGCGGCCCACCGAGCATGGGCGATCGCACCCGCCGCCGCCCGCCGGAAGCCGAGCGGGAGTGGGCGCCAGACCGACATCCACGGGGCCCCGAGGACGATCAGCGGGGCGGCCACGGTGAGCAGCAGAACGTGCTGAATCATGTGAACCCAAAACAGCTGATCGGCGTGGGCGTCAATGGGTCCGGTGAGCGAGATGACGATGACGGCCAGCCCGGCGTAGAAGCGCAGCGCCCGCCGGCGGGCCAGGGCAGTGCGGGGTGTGCGCCGCATGCGCGCCGCACGGCGCTCCCCGGCCACGTGCAGCGCGGCGGCGATCGCGACGAGCAGCAGCGGGAAATCGGCAATCAGCGAGGCCGGCAAGGGCTCCAGTCCAAGGCCAGGTCGGGACTCGGACCGAGGCTACAGGTCGCGACCGAAATGGCGAAGCGAGAAGGCCCAGAGCCCGGCGATGATGAAGACCAGGATCAACGGAAAAATGAGGGTCAGCGGAGCGCCGCCACTGACGTTGTCGACCTTCGCAAGCAGCAGCAGGGCGAGCATCACTTGACCAGGTAGAGGAGGACGTAGGCGATGATCTCGACGATGGCCAGCGTGTAGAGGAACACGAGCGCCGAGTCGGCTGAGGGCCGGAGCAACTCGTTCCCGGCCGTACCCAGCCGGGCGGCGGCCGCCGGCTTGCGCAAGCTCTGGGCGACGAGCGTCTCCATCCAGTACAGGGCACCGAGCCAGAAGGCGAGTTGGACGACCGTCCAGCCCCAGAACACGCTCGCCCAGCCGCCGCCGTCGGTCTTGAAGCTGATCGTGGCGTACTCGAGGCCCTGGGCGACGATGACGAGCACGCCCAGCCCCAGCGCGAGCAGCCCGAGCTGACGCCAGCGACGCTCGTCCCCGCTGTCCAGCCCGCGGCGAGCGAGATCGAACACGACCACGCTGGCCAGCAGCAACACGAGCACGGCGATCCCCCAACTCTGCACCGGGGTGACGTGTTTGGGTCGCCACAGGCCGTTGGAGTTGACCGCGCGCAGGTACAGGAACGCGAACAGAAACGACATGAACACGAACGCGGTCCCGCTCGCGAACAGCCGGGCCCCGACGCCGATGTTGGCCGAGACCTGGCGGATGTCATCGGCTCGCGCCCCCGCCGGATCGGTGACGACGTTCAGCCCGGCGCCGATTTCGCCTGGGGTGCCCGGGGAGGTGCTCATGTGCCGGCCTCGCTCGGCGCGACCGGCGCCGCTGTCGGGCGGAGCTCGGCGACAGGCGGGGCGCCGGGGACCCCGTAGTCGTAGGGATGGGAGTGGACGACGGGGATCTCCTCGAAGTTGTAGACCGGCGGCGGTGAGGGCAGCTGCCACTCGAGGCCGCGCGAGAGCCACGGGTTGGACACCTCGCGCTCACGCTTGAGGATCAACGACCAGACGAGGTTGACGATCAGGATGATCATCGACGCGCCCAAGCAGAAGGCGGAGATCGAGACGAACACGTTGAGCCCGTGCAGGTCGGGGTTGTAGCTGTTCACTCGGCGCGGCATGCCGAGCAGACCAGCCGCGAACAGGGGGAAGAAGGTCAGGTTGAAGAAGATGAACATGGTCCAGAAATGGAGCTTGCCCAGCCTCTCGGAGAGCCTGAAGCCGGTCATCTTCGGCAGCCAGAAGTAGAGCCCGGCCATGAGTGCGAAGACCAGACCGCCCATGATCGTGTAGTGGAAGTGAGCCATCACGAAGTAGCTGCCGTGGGTGGTCACGTCGCTGGGCACGTCCGACAGATAGACGCCGGAGATGCCGCCGATCAGGAAGTTGAAGAAGAAGGCGAGCGCGAACAGCATCGGCACCGTGAAGCGGATGCGGGCTCGCCACAGCGTGCCCATCGCGTTGAGGAAGATCAGGCCGGTGGGCACCGAGATGAGCTCGGTCGTGAACATGTAGAAGGGCCGGAGGTTGGCGTTGATGCCGCTCACGAACAGATGGTGCTGCCAGACCATGAAGCTGAGCAGGGCGACGCCGAACATGCCCGAGACGGCGAGGCGGTAGCCCCATAGCGGCTTGCGCGCGAACACGGGCAGGATCTCGAGCACGATCCCGAACCCGGGCAGAGCGAGGATGTAGACCTCGGGATGGCCGAAGAACCAGAACAGGTTGTCCCACAAAAACGGGCTGCCGCCCTGGCTGGGGAGGAAGAACGACGTGTCGACCGTGCGGTCCAGCGCGCACATGATGATCGCCGCCAGCAGCACCGGCGCGGCCAGCACGGCCAGGATCGAGGTCGCGACCAGAGCCCAGACGAAGATCGGAATGCGGTTCCAGGTCATGCCCGGCGCTCGCATCGTGACCACGGTGGCCATGATGTTGACCCCCACCAGGGCCAGCGCGACGCCGATCAACGCGAACGAGACCAGGTAGGCGTCGATTCCGCCGCGGGCCTGGTCAGCCAGCGGCGCGTAGCCCGTCCAGCCCGTCGGGAAGCCGCCGAGCATGATCGCCGAGAGCAGGATCACGCCGGCCAGCACGGTTATCCACAGGGTCAGCGCCTCGACGCGGGGAAACGCCATCCGCCGGGCGCCGATCATCAGCGGCACGAGGTAGTTCCCGAGCGGCCCGAGCACTCCGGCCGACATCATCATCAGCATCATCGTCCCGTGCAGGCCGACCAGCGTCAGGTAGTTGCCGGAGTTGATCAGCGTCGCGTTGTCGCTGGTCAGCTCGCCGCGGATGAACATCGCGTTCAGCCCGGCCACGAAGAAGAAGAACAGGACGGCGACGAGGTACTGGATGCCGACCACCTTGTGATCGGTGCAGAGCCGGAAGTAGCGACCCCAACCGATCTCCTCTCGCTCGCGGAGCGTGGCCGGGTGGCCGGCTATGCGCGACAGGGGGTAGTTGTAGAAGCCCAGCCCGCCCAGGAAACCGAAGATCGACAGCAGCAAGCCGAGGAAGATGGCCACGTCGTTCTGGTCGCTCGAGACCTGGGCGACGACGTTGGAGGCCAGCCGGTTGCCGATCCAGTGGCCGACCGCATACCCGAGCGCGCCGAGCACGATTCCCCACAGCACGTTGGTGCCGAGTAGCTGGCGCCGGCCCGACTGCTGGCCGGTCAGCGAGGGTGGCGAGAGGGTCGCGTGGGTTTCCATCAGCCGGCCCTCCTGATCGGATCCGGGTAGTAGACGTGGCTGTAGGGCGGCAGGGTCTTGGTGATGGCCGCGTACTGGCTCTGCCGGGCCGCGATCCAGGAGGCAAAGTTCGTCGGGCTGACGACCTTGCCGAAGGAATTCATGTGTCCGTGCCAGATGCCGCACAGCTCCGCGCAGCGGACCTGGAAGGTGCCGGTCTGCTTGGGCTGGAGGTAGGCGACGTTGTCCGAGCCAGGAATCGCGTCCGCCTTGACGCCGAGCTCGTAGGCCCAGAAGCTGTGGTCGACGTCGAGCGAGGTCACGTGAAAGACGATCCAGCGGTTGGCCGGGAGCTCGAGGGTGGCCGTCTCGACGCCGCCAAAGCTCGGGTAGCGGAAGGTCCACAGCCACTGCTGGCCGATGACCTGGACCTCGAGCGGGTGCGAGCCGGCCGGGGGCGTTGACAGCGGACTCGGGCCCTGGCCGCCCCCGGCGCCTGCGGAGCTGTTGTAAAGGCCCCAGGTGCCGTAGGCCGCCAGGCCCAGGACGGCGGTCGCGGTCACCACCAGCCATAGGATCTGGATCCGCGGCGCAGCGATCAACGGCGGGCCGTCCACCACCTCGGACCCCTCCTGACGAAAGACCGTGATCGCGTAGCCGAAGTAGACCCAGATCAGGGCCACGACCGGCACGGCCAGGGCGCTGAGGACAACGTTGACCACGTGCTGGTCCTCGGACTGAAGGCTGCGGCCGAAGGGCGGGATCTGCGGACCGGCGACCCAGATGACCAGCGGCACGCAGA
>DASXHG010000018.1:0-5648 GCA_036488625.1 Solirubrobacteraceae bacterium
CCACGCGGCGGCTGTGAATCGTGGCCGAGCTCAGCGGGGTGCTGATGAAGTAGATCGCCCCCAGGAGCCCGATCCCGACCGGCGAATGGACGACGAGCAGGAGCGGAATGACGGCCAGGCCGACCCATGGCTCGAGCGCGATCGACCAGCGCGCCGACAGCCACCCCGAGGCGCGGCCGGCCACCAGCGACCCGGCCACGCCGCCAAAGCCCATCACGGCGAACATGAGGCCGACTCCGGCCGACCCCGCCCCGTAGTGCTTGGCGACCAGGATCACGAGCAGCTCAAGGGCCCACAGGGTCAGATTGGCCGCCGCGTAGAGGACCGACCCCGCGCGCAGAAAGGGCCGCGCCCACAGCCACCGCAGGCCCTCCAGCGCGTGGCTGAGCGCCGCGCGCGCCCCTTCTGCGGTGCGCCGGCCGCCCTCGGCCGGGGCCAGCGAGGTGCGGATCCGGAGCACGACGCCGATCAGCGGCAGCGAGGAGAGGGCGTCAAGGGCGAACGGCAGCGCACGCCCGATGGCGAGCAGCGCCCCGCCGAGCGGCGGTCCGGCGATCGCGGCCGCCGCGGTGCGCCCCTCGCTGAGGGCGATCGCCCGGGGGAGATCCCGGGTCGGGACGAGGGCTCGGAACACTCCTCGTTCGGTGACGACGCCCAGCGACCAGAGCGAACTGTCGACGAAGGCAACCAGCGCCAGCTGCTCAATCGAAGGCTCCCCGGCGGCCAGGGCGACGATCACGCTGGCCATCGCGACGAGCCGGCCCAGCGCGGCGAAGATCATCAGCCAGCGGCGGTCAAAGCGGTCCGCGGCCACCCCTGAGGGCAAGGCGGCCAACGGATAGGCCACCGAGCGCGCGAAGCCGACCAGCCCGGCCTGGAACGGTGAACCGGTGATCAGCAGCGCCAGCAGCGGCAGAGCCACGGTCGTGGCCTGCGAGCCGGCGTCTGAGACGGTCTGCCCGGCGAGCAAGGCCAGGAACTCCCGCCCGCCGCGGTACGAGCGCCACCGTCGAGCCTGGAGCTGTTGCTCACCGGTGCTCACCAAAAGCAGTTGATAGCGACAGGAGATGACCGGTGCGCAACACTTAACCGGTGCAGAGCGCGTTCGGCACGGTGGTTTGGGTGGTCTGCGGCGTCGGAGTCGTCGGGGCGCTGGCGGCGATCCTGCTCAGCGGGCGGACCTGGGAGGACTACGGCAAGAACCACCTGATGATGGATACCGAGGGTGAACACGCGCCTCAAGGCTCGGCCGCCGCCCAGCTCGAGCGCGATCTCGAGATCCGGCAGCTGCTGGAGGCGCGCAACGCCCGGCGCCGGCGTCGCGGGGAGCCCGAGGTCGACATCGACGAGGAGGTGCGCAAGCTCAGCGCGCCGGCGATCGACCCCGAGCTACGCCAGGAGATCCGCGATCTGGTCCTGGCCCGCAACCACCGCCGCGCGCGTCAGGGCAAGGCGCCGCTCGACGTCGAGGCGGAGATCGAGCGGGAGATCGCGAGTCTGCACGACGTCTGAGCGCCGCGATCAGGTCGGGCGAGCCCGCCCTCACCGGGCTCGCGGTTGTCGCCGGACGGCGGAAACGATTACTCTGGCGCCCGATGGCTGATCCCCGCCTCATGCAGCTCGACGAGCTCACGAACCGTCCCGGCACGTACTTCAACCCGACGACCGAGATCGTCCTCGTCGTCGATGACTCGCCCCACCTCGACACCGAGATTCTGGCCAAGGACAGCTACGAGGCCGACGACTGGATCGTCATCTCCGACGAGGTTCCGCTCGACGAGCACGCGCGCGACGAGCTCCTCGAGCGCTTCCAGATCCGCCACGAGGCGGGCGCCGAGGAAGAGGACGAAGACGAGAACGAAGTTCTCGAGCCGGACCCGGAGCCCGACGAGTAGCAGCGGCCGTTTGCTGCGGGGCGCTTAGCCGCCGCCGTTGAGCAACGAGGCGCAGCGCTGCATCTTGGCCACGTCACCCTTGGCCCGCTGGAGGCAGGCCGAGTAACCGCTGACCGCGGCCGAGCTGGAGCTCGACGAGGCCGTGCCCGCACCGCTGGCAGCGCCGGCCGTCCCGCCGCCGAATAGCCCCTGCAGCTGGCCGGACAGGCCCTTGATGCGGCTCGTGAAGCCGCTGAACGGGCGGACGTGAGCCGGTGCGGCGATCGTCTGGGGCTGATTGAGATTGGCGTAGGCGAGGCTGAGGCTGATTCCGGCCGCGCTCAGGCCCCCGAGCTCGGTCGAGATCTGTCCCGTGACCGGGAAATCGAGGCTGACCAGCAACTTGCGGAGGGTCTTGTCGTTGCTCCCGGTCCAGACGTCTACGGTGGCGTTGCGGACCGCGGAGGCGACCTTCTGGCGGGTAGCGGGAGAAATCGCCGTCGGCAGCGCCGCGCTACCGGTCGCCCCCGTGGCCGAGGCCTTTTGCAGGAAGGTGTTGAGGTCCCCGAGCAGCGCGTCGACGTTGACGTGCGCCCGGATGTGGGTCGTCGAGGCGCCGCCCACGGACTCGCTGCCGACGACCGTCGGCTGGGTCAGCCAGTGCAGGGGGTTGATGCCGAGCTTGGACAGGCCTCCGGTGCCGCCGCCGGCGGCCGCGCTGGAGAAGCTCGAGGCGAGCTTCTGGTAGTCAGCCGCCGGGAGCTGGTAGGCGGTGCCGCCGAGGGTCACGAAGCCGTTTGAGCCGGTGGAGACGATCCCGAGCTGGCCATGGTGGCCGAGGGCGTTGATCGTCAGTTCGAGCTTGGAGGCGGGAAGCTTGCCCGAGCCGCGACTCTGGAAGGGGCCACCGAGCCCGAGCGTGATCGGAGTCGTGATCGTGCGCGATCCCGACGGATTCAGGGCCAGGCCGAAGTTGAGGATGCCGCTGCGCACGGTGTGCGGGCCGGTGAAGGTCTGACGCAGAAGCGTCTGCGCATCGCCCGAGCTGGAGCTGGTCGTGCCGCAGGCAGAGATCGCAAAGAGCCCGATCAGGACCAGTGCCAGTGCGCCAAGACGCCGCGTATGACCGCTGACAGTCGAGCTGCAACTTCCTATCCGGCGTGACACGAGCACGAGCGCGAATGTACCATCGGCTTGGTGCGCAGGAGCCTGTTTGTCCTGCTCGCCCTGCTTGCTTGGCCTGGTAGCGCCGTGGCTGCGCCGGTGCTGTTCAGGGCTGGCAACGGTGCCGTGAGCACCCGCAACGACCCGTATGTGACCGGGCCGGCGCTCACCCCTGCCCCGGCGGCGACGGGGCACAAGAGCACCGGCCGGTCGTCCGCGGGTCAATTCACGGCGGCGCTCGCCCGCACCCACGCCACGCGCAAGAAGCCCCGGACGGTGTTCGGTGAGCTGACGCGGATCTACCACCAGCACGGGATCAGCGCGGCCGCCTACCACGGCTACGAGCTCAGCTACGGGCGGGCGCTGACCACCGAGCGCCACCTGCACGGGACACGGCGAGCGGAGCTCACGGCTGTGACCGCGAACGTCCACGACATGGCCGTCGCGGGCGCGCTGACCCCCTCACGACTGCCGGTCATCTTCCAAACCGTCGACCGCAACCGCCAATGGTGGACGACAGGCCCGCTGCTCGCAAACGCCCAGCGGGTTGAGTTCGCGGGTTCACAGCTGGTCTGGCAGTACTACGCCGGCCAGGGGATCCAGCTGCAGGTGCTCGGCAGCTTCGGCAAGGCCGACGGCCTCTACACCTCGGGGCTGAGGGGTTATCCGGCGCTCAAGCAGCTCCTCGCCCAGCTGATCCCGCTGGCCGCCCAGCGCGGCGGCGGGCTGACCTGGGAGTACTACTTCCACTTCGACGGGGGCGCCCCGCCGTGGACGAGCGCGATGTCGCAGGCCACCGGCCTGGAGGCCCTGAGCCGGGCCTACCGCGCGACCGGCAACGCCTACTACCTGCAGGTCGGCCAGCGGGCGCTGCCCGTGTTCAGCGCCCGGCCTCCGGCCGGCGTGAGCGTCGCGACCCCGAGGGGGACACGCTTTCTGCAGTACACGTTCACGCCCGGAACCTCGATCATCAACGCCTTCCTGCAGACCCTGATCGGCCTGCACGACTACGCGGTGATCAGCAAGAGCGCCCAGGCGGCGAAGCTGTTCAAGGCCGGCAACGCCGAGGCCCAGGCCGAGGTGCCCCACTTCGACACCGGCGCCTGGTCGCTGTATCAGCCCGGCATCGAGGACGACCTGTCCTACCACGAGCTCGTGACCGGCTTTTTGGCCCAGATGTGCACGATCACGAGGACGCCGGTGTACTGCTCCACCGCGCAGCGCTTCCGCGCCTATCTGAAGACGCCGCCGGTGCTCACCCAGCTGACCCGGCGCGGCAAGGTCCGCCGGAGCACCGCGCTGCGCTTCAGTCTGTCCAAGTTTTCGCATATCGGGGTAGTCCTGACCCGGGGCACGACTGCGGTGTATTCGACGAGTGCCTACCTGCCCTATGGCACCGATCAGATCAAGCTCCCGGCCGAGAAGGCGGGCCGCTACGGCCTCCGGATCGCCGCCACCGACCTGGCGGGGAACTTCGCGCGCCTCACGGGGACGCTCACGATCTCGCGCTGACCCGGAGCCTGGTCCTCTGGCCAGGTCCGGAATGGGTGGACCCGTGTGTGACCGGCCCGACCCGCCTAGACTCGGCCCGCTATGACGCCCCGCACGATCCTCTACACGGGAAAGGGCGGCGTCGGCAAGACGTCGGTCGCCGCCTGCACCGCCCGGCGCTGTGCCGCCGCGGGTCTGCGCACGCTGATCGTCTCCACCGATCCGGCGCACAGCCTGTCGGAGTCACTGGGCGCCGAACTGGGCGGCGAGCCCACCGAGGTGGCCGATCATCTGTGGGGTCAGGAGGTCAAGGCCCAGCAGGAGATGGAGCGGCACTGGTCCGGCGTCCAGGAGTGGCTCGGTGAGCTGTTCATAGAGCGCGGCGTGGATCGGATCTCGGCCGAGGAGCTGACCGTGCCGCCGGGGATGGACGAGCTGTTCTCGCTCCTGCGTCTCCAGGCCCACCACGACTCCGGGCGCTGGGACACGATCGTCGTCGACTGCGCGCCGACCGGCGAGACCCTGCGGCTGCTGTCGTTCCCCGACGTCGCGCGGTGGTGGATCGAGAAGGTCTTTCCCTACGAGAAGCAGATCCTGGCCGCGGCCCGTCCGCTGGCCCGGTCGCTGCTTGACATCTCGCTACCGAGCGCGGCCGTGTTCGCCGACGTGCAGCGCCTGTCGAAGAACCTGATCGCTATGAACGAGATCCTCCGCGACCGCTCGCGCTGCAGCATCCGCCTGGTCATGAACCCGGACAAGATGGTCATCGGCGAGGCGATGCGGACCTTCACCTACCTGAACCTCTACGGCTATCTGACCGACGCGGTGATCGTCAACCGCCTGTTTCCAGCCGGCGTGGGCGAGTACTTCTCCGCCTGGCGGCGCGTCCAGGAGGAGCATCTCGAGCTCGTGCACTCCGCCTTTGCACCCGTCCCCGTGCTGACCGCGCCGTTCTTTGAGCAGGAGGTGGTCGGGGCCGAGATGCTCGACCGCCTGGCCGAGTCCCTGTTTGCCGAGCTGGACCCGGCCGCCGTCCTCTATGAGGGGATAACGCAGCAGCTCGACCTGGCCGAGGACGGCGCGCGGCTGCGCTTGACGCTGCCCTTTACCAGTAAGGGC
>DASXHG010000195.1:0-1569 GCA_036488625.1 Solirubrobacteraceae bacterium
GGACCAGGCCCCGGTGCCGCCCCGCCCTGCCTTGACCGCGACGGTCGCGTCCTTCACGCCGCCGAGCCCGGTGACGGTGGAGTCGATGATCTCGGTCTTCCAGCCGTGCCGCTCCGCGAAGCGCTGGTACATCCGCAGCAGGTCGCCGGCGAACAAGGCGGACTCGTCGCCGCCCTCGCCCGCCTTGACCTCGAGGATCGTGTCGCGATCGTCGTTCGGGTCCCTCGGCACGAGCAGCTTGCGGAGCCGTTCCTCCAGCTCCTCGCGGTGCTTGGCGAGCTCGACGGCCTCCTGGCCGAACGCGGAATCCTCGGTCGCCAGCTCAAGCGCGGCCTGCTCGTCCTCGCCGACCTGCTGCCACTCGAGGTAGGCGTTGACGATCGGCGTCAGCTCCGCGTACCGCTTGGCGAGCGTTTTGGCCTGATCCGCGTCCGCGTGCACGCCGGGATCGGCGAGGGCACGCTCGAGCTCGGCATGCTCGCTGGCCAGCTCACCCAACCGGTCGAACAAAGGGAAAACCTTCTCTCTCGCGCAGGGCAGGCGCTGCCTTAACCCTAGCGTCAACCACAACCTCACCGGACAAACGCAGCGCCCGCGTGTCCGTCATCACGGGCACGCGGGCGCTGGCGAGGTCGCTACTTCTTCTTGGCGCCCGCCCCGGTGACCGGGCCCTTGCCGAAGCGCTTCTCGAACCGGGCGACGCGTCCGCCGGTGTCGAGGATCTTCTGCTTGCCGGTGTAGAACGGGTGGCACTGCGAGCACACGTCGGTGTGGATCACGCCGTTCGGCGCGGTCGACCGTGTGGTGAACTCGGCCCCGCAACCACAGGTCACGGTCGTGACCTCGTAGTTCGGGTGGATGTCGGACTTCATCGGTTGGCTCCTTGCCTCAAGCGGCCGCCGGGTCGCCCGCCTGCCCCGTTTCAACGAGGCAGGCACGGCGTGAACCGGAACCACATCACTAGCGGCTATCTAGTCTGCCAGACGCTCAAACTAGTTGCGTCTGGTTAATATTTCCTGGCGAAACTAGCGGTCTCGGTCCATGCCCAGGGTGGTCTTCTGGACCTGGAGCAGGAACTCCGCGTTGGAGCGGGTCTTGCGCATCTGCTCCATCAGCAGTTCGAGGGCCTGCTGGGGCTCGAGGGCGTGCAGCACCCGGCGGAGCTGCCAGATGACCTTGAGCTCGTCCGGCGCCATCAGGATCTCTTCCTTGCGGGTGGACGACGCGTCCACGTCGACCGCGGGGAAGAGCCGCTTGTCGGCGAGCTCACGGCGGAGCCTGAGCTCCATGTTGCCGGTGCCCTTGAACTCCTCGAAGATGACCTCGTCCATCCGGGACCCGGTCTCGATCAGGGCGGTCGCCAGGATCGTCAGCGAGCCGCCGTTCTCGATGTTGCGGGCCGCCCCGAAGAACCGCTTCGGCGGGTAGAGCGCGGTCGAGTCGACACCGCCGGACAGGATCCGGCCGCTGGCCGGCGCCGCCTGGTTGTAGGCGCGGCCGAGCCGGGTGATCGAGTCGAGCAGCACGACCACATCGTGGCCCATCTCGACCAGGCGCTTGGCCCGCTCG
>DASXHG010000211.1:0-4666 GCA_036488625.1 Solirubrobacteraceae bacterium
CCCCGAACGCCGCGCCGATTTCCTTGAGATCGTCAGGCGCCAGGTTCTTGGTGTCTCGGACCTCGGGACCGAGGTTGATGAGCATCATGTACTTCATGTCCGACCTCCTTGGGTGAATGTTCGCGGGTAGACGAACGGGCCCGGGGAAAATCGACAGCCTGAAGAAAATTTGATCAGATCTGACCGCGGGCCAGGTCGAGCAGGCGTCCGAGGATCCGGGGACCGTCGACCCGCAGCCCGTTGTGGTCGTACTCGCTGGTCAGCCACACGTGCATGGCCCCCACGCGGGCGGCGGTCTCCTCCGAGAAGGCCCGTTCGACGTACATGTCCTCGGCGTAAATCGCCGCCGCAACCGGAACCGAGTTGACGGCCAGCGCGTCGCAGTCGTAGAGCCGCGGCCAGTCGCGGGCGGCCAGGAGCTCGGCCGCCTCGCGCAGCGGAGCCAGAGCCGCGTACTCGTGAAACATCCACGGGAAGATGTGCTCGCCGGTGAGCAAGCTCGAGTTCGCATAGCCGTCGGGCAGCATCCGGTCCGCGGACCAGTTGCTGGCGCCGCCGTCGCAGTAGCAGGCCTCGTGCAGCACGGCGTAGATCGGGTTGCGCGAGAACGGGTCGGCGGCCACCGTGTCATAGGCGAAGCCAGGCGAGTCGGGGTCCAGCTCGAGCAGGTGGTGAAGCCGCTCCGCGCCGTCACTCATGCCGAGCATGTCGCCGAGCTGGCGGAAGCGCCGCCAGCTCAGTGCCTCGCCGGTTGGGAGCGGCACCGGGGCACCGTTCTCGAGCCGCTGCCGGAGATGGTCGAGGCGCTCGGCATCGCCGGGGTATCGGGCCCGGTAGCGGTCGTTTCGCTCAGCTACCCGCGCGTACGTCCGGGCATAGACCTCGTCGACGCTGTGCCCGAGCGGCGGGACCCCGCCCGTGACCAGGGCCTCCTTGAGCCCCTCGGGCGCCTGGGACAGGTATGTGAAGACGCAGAAGCCACCGAAGCTCTGGCCGAGCACGCTCCAGCGCTCGACGCCTAGCGCCTGCCGGATGAGCTCGGCATCGCGCACGATCGAGTCGGCCCGGAAGCAGGCCAGGTAGTCGGCCTGCTCGGCGGGCGAGAGGCCGTCCAGGCGGCCGATCGGCGTCGAGCGTCCCGTTCCGCGCTGGTCGAGCAGGAGCACCCGGAACTCCGACAGGGCCCGGTCGACGAAGGCCGGCCCGCGCGGACCAAGCGAGGGCCGTGGAGCCTCGAAGCCGGGGCCGCCCTGGAAGTAGACCAGGAAGGGTTTATCGCGGCCCTCCGGATCGGCCAGCTCGCGGGCGAACACGCTGATCTCGGGACCGTCGGGACGGTCGTGGTGCAGCGGCACCGTGAAGGTGTGCTCGATCGTCACCACGCCGGGCAGGGGAATCTCCTCGTGCATCCGGGGCATGATGCCCACAACGCGCGGATTTAGACCGCCAGGGTCAGGCCGGTCAGAATCTGCGCGATGACCAGCGCCTGGCCGCAGACTCCGCCGACCCCCGAGGACCGCGCCGCGTTCGCCGACGCTCGCCCGCTCAGCTTCTGGCTCGATGATCTGCCGGGGCGCGATCCCCACCCGGCTCTGGCCGGCTCCGTCGAGGCCGACCTGGCCATCGTCGGCGGCGGCTACACCGGGCTGTGGGCGGCGCTGGCGGCCAAGACCGAGGACCCCGCGCGCAGCGTTGTCGTGCTCGAGGCCGACCGCTGCGGTCAGGGCGCGTCCGGCCGCAACGGAGGATTCGTGCAGGCATCGCTGACCCACGGCCTGAGCAACGGCGTCGAGCGCTTCGGCGACGAGATCGAGCGTCTCGAACGGCTGGCCACGGAGAACTTCCTCGGACTGGGCGATGACCTGGATCGCTACGCGATCGACGCCGACTTTGAGACCTCCGGCGACGTGACGTTTGCCCTCGAGCCGCACGAGATCGCGTGGCTTGAGGAGGAGGCCGAGCTGGCGCGCCGCTTCGGCTATGACGTCGAATTGCTCGACCGCGAGCAGGCTCGAGCGCAGGTGAACTCGCCGACCTTCCTAGCCGGACTCTGGACCCGGACGGGGTCGGCCCTGGTTCACCCCGGCAAGCTGGGCGCGGGACTCCGGGCCGCGGCCGAGCGGGCCGGCGTGCAGATCTTCGAGTTCAGCCCGGTGCACGAACTCGGCCCGCGCGGCGCCGCGGTGGCCCTCACGACCTCGGGCGGCGAGCTGACGGCACGGCGCGCGCTCGTGGCGACCAGCGCCTATCCGGGGCCACTGCGGACGATCCGCCGCTACGTCGCTCCGGTCTACGACTACGCGCTCATGTCAGAGCCGCTCAGCGCCGAGCAGCGGGCGGCGATCGGCTGGCGCGGACGACAGGGGCTCAGTGACGTCCAGAACCAGTTTCACTATTACCGGCTCAGCTCCGATGACCGGATCCTGTGGGGCGGCTACGACGCCGTCTACCGCTACGGCGGGCCGGTCGACGCCAGGCTCGACGTAGATGACGCGACGTTCGCCAAGCTCGCCCAGCACTTCTTCACCACCTTCCCGCAGCTGCGCGGCCTGCGCTTCAGCCACCGCTGGGGTGGCGCGATCGATACGTGCAGCCGCTTCTCGGTCTTCTTCGGGACCGAGTTCGACGGGCGCGTCGCCTACGCGGTGGGCTACACCGGCCTCGGAGTGGCCGCCTCGAGGTTCGGAGCGCGCGTGGCTCTCGATCTCCTCGACGGGCGCGAGACGGAGGCAACTCGCTTGAACTTCGTCCGCCGCCGGCCGCTGCCCTTCCCGCCCGAGCCACTCCGATCAGCCGTCATCCAGCTGACCCGGAACCGGCTGGCTGCCGCTGACCGGCGACAGGGCCGGCGTGGACTGTGGCTCGGCTTGCTCGATCGGATGGGCCTGGGCTTCGACAGCTGACCTCCGTCGCTTCGCACACCGCGCACGACGACGACGCCAAAGGACCACGATCAGCGTGTGGCACGCTATGCAGGAGGGACATCGTGCCGATGATCTCGTCCGTCGCCACAACATGATCGACTCCGCGACCGTCAACGCAACGCAGGACCTCGCCGTCGCGTGGCAGCGAGAGGGCCGGCGGTTTGCCCAGGCGCTGCTGGTCGAGGTCGAGGGCTCCGCTCCGCTTCCCGTCGGCGCGATGATGCTCATCGACGAGTCGGGAACGATCGAGGGTTCGATCACCGGCGGGTGCGTCGAAGGGGCCGTCGTCGAGGAGGCCGAGGCGATCCTCGACGGCCGAAGCGAGGCCAAGCTGTTGCGTTACGGGATTTCTGATGAGCTGGCCGGCACGGTCGGGCTTATGTGCGGCGGGATCGTGCACATCTTCGTGTGCGCGCTAGATGACCGGACCGGCGCCGTCGAAGCCGCCGCTCTGCAGGCCCACGCGGAGGGCCGGCCGGCCGCGATCGCCACGCTGGTCGACGGCGAGACCGCGGGCGCGCGGCTGGCCATCATCGACGGCGAGGCCACTGGCGAGCTCGGACGCACAGAGCTGCTCGATCGCAACGTCACCCGTGAAGCCCAGGGTCTGCTCGAGGAGGGCAAGACCACGGTGCGCCGGTTCGGGTCCGACGGGGCCACGCTCGGCGACGAGCTGCGGGTTCACATCCGCTCCTTCGCCCCCCCGCCGCGAATGTTCATCATCGGCGCGATTGACTTTTCGGCCGCGCTGGCTCCATTTGCCGCCCAGATCGGCTACGAGGTGACGATCGCCGATGCGCGCGATCGCTTCGCCCGCTCGCCCCGGTTCTCGGCCGCGGCGACGGTCGCGATCGGCTGGCCCCAGGAGGTGCTGGACGGGGTCGATCTGGGTCCCCGCGACGCCGTGCTCGTCTTCACCCACGACCCCAAGTTCGACGAGCCCGCACTGCTCGCCGCCCTGCAGACCGACGCCGGTTATATCGGCGCCCTCGGCAGTCGTCAGACCGCCGCTGACCGCGAGGCCCGGCTCCGGCGCGCGGGCGCCGGCGACGCCGATATCGCCCGCATCCATTCCCCCTGCGGCCTGGATATCGGCAGCCGCACGGCCGAGGAGACCGCCGTCTCGGTCCTGGCCGAGATCATCTCCTCACGCGCCCACCGCCCAGCCACTCCGCTGCGCAAGACCACGGGCCGGATTCACGGGCGCCTCGAAGCGCTCTGATCGAACCCACGCTAGGTCAGCTCGCCCGCCGGGGTAGGGGTCGGATCGGGCTGGTTGGTCTCGGCGCGCCACATCCCGACGGTGCGACGCAGTTGGAAATAGGCCACGGCACCGGGAGCGGTCGGCAGCCAGAACGAGATCAGGCGGTAGGCGAGTACGGCCAGGATGGCCAGGCTGCCCTGCGTCCCGAAGGCGAGGAAGGCACCGACCGTCCCCGCCTCGACACCGCCGAGTCCACCCGGCAGGGGCAGCGTGTTGGCGAGCTGGCCGATGAAGTACGCCATCACGATCACGGCCACGGGGGGCGGGGATCCAAAGGCGTGAAAGCACGCCCACAACGTGGCGATATCAAAGGCCCAGTAAGCCACGGCCCCAAGTAGCCACACGTTGCGCTCCTGAATCAGGCTGAAGCCGATCCCCAATGCGTCACGGACCGCCCACGGCGCGCGGGCCAGCCGTGTCAGGAGCCGCCGTCCCCAGCGTGCGCCGGCAAGGGGTTTCAGTCGCCGTTCGACGTCTG
>DASXHG010000235.1:0-5790 GCA_036488625.1 Solirubrobacteraceae bacterium
CCGCCCTCGGCGATCACCTGACCGAGCTCGGGCGCGAAGGCGGGAGCGATCCAGGCCACCGGGCCGCCACCGGTCTGACCGGCGGCAGTCCAGCCGTCAAAGCGCGTTGCCCCACTGAGGATCAGTCGCTCGCGGGCGCGGGTCATGGCCACGTAGAACAGGCGCCGCTCCTCGTCCTCGTCGGCGCGGCGCTCCTCGTCGCGAATCGCGTCATAGTCGAGCGCCGAGACCCGCGTGGCCACGCCGGCGCGATGTACGCGCAGACCAAGACGGCCGCCGTCGCCGAGGCGAAGGATCTGGTGCGGTGGCCGCGGCGTGCGACCGAGATCGGCCACACAGACCGTCGGCCATTCGAGCCCCTTGGCGCGGTGGATGGTCATGAGCCGGATCGCGTCCAGCCCCTCCCCTTCGACCGGCGCCTCGCTCTCCCGACTGTCGACCGCACGGCCCGCGGCCCGGTCGGCGGCCAGGGCCAGAAATCCGCTCAGGTCAGGACCGTGCTCATCCTCGTACTTGCGCCCGAGGCGCATCAGCTTGCGGACGTTGGCCAGGCGTCGCTGCCCGCTGGGCATGGCCAGCATGGCCAGGTCATAGCCGGTGATCTCGAGGGCCCGGTCGATCAAGTCCTCGACGCTTCGCCGGGTGGCGCCGGCGCGCTCGGACGCGCACCAGGCGCCGAAGTGCGTCAGGGCACGCTGATCGAGCTCGGACAGATCACGCAGATCGTCGCGCGGCGCCTGCAGGACGGCCCACGGATCCACCCCGCGGTCTCGGGCGGCGCCGGCCAGAACGACGAGCGCGTCAAACGACGCCCCGACCAGCGGGGAGGCGACCACGGTGAGCAAGGCCTCCTCATCGCGAGGGTTGTCGACGACACGCAGATAGGCCATCAGGTCAAGAACCTGCGGATGAGACCAATAGCCGCGGCCGCCGATCACGTAGGTGGGCAGCCCGCGCCGCTCGAGCGCGCGCTCGTAGGCCCGCATGTCCGTGGTGGCGCGGGTCAGCACCACCACCTCGCCGGGTGGCGTTCCCTCGGCCACGAGCCCGGCCACGCGGTCGGCGAGCGCCCGCGCCTCGGCCAGTCGCCAGGGCGCGGCCAGGCCCTCGAGCTCCCATTCGGCCCCCTTGTCGACCAGGAGTAGCTCGACGCGGGGCTCAGGCTCCTCGGACAAGTCGTGCGAGTCCGGCGAGTCGTGCGAGTCCGGCGAGTCGTGAGAGTCGTGCGGCCCGGGTGACTCAGCGGCGGCGCGGCCGGGCACCAGCGGCTTGAAGCGCTCGCCCATGGCCGAGGCGAAGGCGGCGTTCAGCGGCACCAGGATCTCGGGTCGCGAACGGAAGTTGGTCTGCAGGGTCAGGCGCTGGCCGTTGGCCTGCAGGCGCGCTCCCCGAGCCTCGAACAGGGCCACGTCGGCGTGGCGGAAGCGGTAGATCGACTGCTGGGCGTCACCGACGGTGAACAGGTTCTGGCGGGCGATGGACTCGATCAGCTCCAGCTGTACGCGATTGGTGTCCTGCTGCTCGTCGACCATGATCCGCTCAAAGCGCTCGGCGTAGCGCTCCCGCAGCTCGGGGCGGCCGCGCAGAAGCCCCAGGGCCAACAGCTCGAGGTCCTCGAAGTCGACGCCCGAGAGCTCACGCTTGGCCTGGGCGTAGTTGCGGCCAAAGGCAGCCAGCAGCGTGTCCATGAGGTCGCGGATGGGCGCGGCGGCCCGGGCCGCGCACGCCGCGCGGTGGGCGACGAGCGCGTCCCGGTAGGCGATGGCGGCGTCAGTGCAGAGGGCGTTCCCGTTTCCGCGCAGCTTGACCGCGTCAAGCTCCCCCGGCCACAGCTCGTCATCGGTCAGCAGCGACTGACAGCGTTCGAGACGATCGAGCGCCTCGAGGATCCGGGCGCCGGGTCCGTCGACCTGGCCGAGCTCGGCGCTCAGCGCTCGGGCCGCGGTGGCCACGGCCGTCGCGGTGTCAGCGGCCCAGGCGACGGCGACGGCGGGCAGCCGCGGCTCGAGCTCACCCGCGGACCGCAGCTGACCGTAGGCCGAGAGGATCGCGTAGCGCAGGGGCGGTGCGCCGTAGGCGGCGATCAGATCCGCGGCCGCCCCCGGCTCGAGCTCCTTCAAGGCGGAGTCGAAGGCCGCCGCCGCCAGGGGCTCTGACTGGTCCCGGTCGAGGATCACAAAGCCGGGGTCAAGACCCGCGACCAGCGCGCTGGCTCGCAGGAGCCGGGCGCAGAAGCCGTGGATGGTGGAGATGAACGCGCCCTCGGTGGACCGCGCCGCCTCGGCGGCACCGAGCTCGCGCAGGCGAGCCCGGATCCGGTCACGCAGCTCGGCGGCGGCCTTCTCGGTGAACGTGATGGCCAGGATCTGGGTCACGGCGATCCCGTCCTGCAGCACATGGGCGACAAAGCGCTCGACCATGACCGAGGTCTTGCCGCTTCCGGCGCCGGCGTCGAGCAGGAGCTCGCCGTCGCGGCGCTGGATGGCCTCGGCCTGCTCGGGTGTCCAGCTACGACCGTCTCTGAGGGTGGCCGGAGCGGTCATTGGCTGCGGCAGATTCCGGGATAGGCGCAACCATTCCGCGAGCAGGTCTGCGGGCAGGGCTCGAGCCGCCCGCTGCGGAGCTCGGCGGCGACCGCGATCGCGCGCTGCACGGCATCGTCGAGCTCGGCCTCGAACTCCTCCGGCGAGCGGCCGTCGCGCTCGACGGCTCCCGCACCGGCACCGTCGCCAGCACCGGCGAGGAACATCCCCCGGCCCCGCAGATCGTTCCCGCGCAGCGGCTGATAGAAGCCGCCCACCGGCTCGAGCTCGGTCAGCTCCCGCACCACGACCAGGTACAGAGCGACCTGCAGGCGGCGGTCTGCGCTCCAGCGTGCCGCCGGCCAATCCGCGCGCCCGGCCCCGCTCTTGTAGTCGCGAACCACCGCGTGCCCGGCCGAGTCAGCGTCAACGCGATCGATCATGCCGCGCACCAGGACCTGCTCCGGACCGTCGCCGAGGACGAGCGGGGGCAGCGAGGGCAGGCCATCCTCACTCTCGGCAAAGCCAAACCGCAGCTCCAGTCCGAACGGCGTCCAGGCGTCACCCTGGCGCGCCTCGTGACGCAGGTAGCGGCGCAGATCGGCCTCGATCGCCCGCAGCGCGCCCGCCCGGACCACATCGGGCTGCCCGGCGCCGAGCGCGGACCCCGGTCCCGGCGACAGCTCCGAGAGCAGTCCGGTGAGGAGCTGCTCGGCCCGACCCAGGGAGGCGTCGGTCACGGGACCGTCGAGCTCGGCCAGCAGGCGCTCGAGCACCGCGTGCATCAGATTGCCGCGCACGATCGGCTCCGGGTCTGGCTCGAGCGCGTCGGGGCGGAGCTCTCGCTCGATCAGCCACCGCACCGGGCAGTCGGTGAAGGCCTCGAGAGCCCCGGCCGACAGGATCTCGGTGTGCCTGAGACGGCCGCGAGCGACGCGGCCCAGCCGGCGGTCCGGCTCGGCCTCATCGCCGTCGGCCGGAGCGCTCAGGGCCGCCCGCGCCCGGGCTTGCTCGCGTGCGGTGGGAGCACCAGCCTCCGGCCACACCACGTCGCCCAGCAGCCGGCGCGAGCGCCGCTGCACCCAGGACTCGTCGAGCACCTCCGCGACGTCGGCCACGAACGGCGAGGCGATGGCCAGGTTGCCCTCCTCGTCCGAGCTGCGGTAGCTGAGGGTGACTCCCTCCGTGGCGCGGGACACCGTCGCGTAGAACAGATAGCGCTCGCGATCGAGCACGTCCTCATGGCTGCGTAGCCGTAGCCCCGAGCACAGCGCGAGCTCACGCCGGCGCTCGTCAGAGAGAAACGGCTCGGGATGGGCGGGGCGCGGGAAATGGCCCTCCTGTAGGCCGCACACGAACACCGCCCGGTAGCGCCGGGCGCGGATCTGCAGCGGCTCGGCCAATCGCACCTCGCCGCCGTGCCCTTGAGCGGTGGCCGGAACCATCAGCTCCTCCAGCAGGGCCAGCAGTTCGGTCGCCTCCGGGCGGCGGCCGACGTCGGCCAGTTCATCTACCGCCCGCTCGAGCGCGGCCAGCGCCCGGGCGTCCAGGGCCTCGTCGCCGGCCAGGAGCCGTGCCGAGCCCCGATGCGGGAGCACGAACAGCCAGCGGGCCAGGCGGCACAGCTCGGCACTCGGATCGGCGGCGGTCCTAAGGGCATCGATCTCCCCCAGGTTCCAGCCCAGGCGCTCCCGAGCCGCGGCGGCACTCGACGCTCCCGTTCGCCGCAGCTCGGCATCGAGTCCGTCGGCGAGCTCGGGGTGCTCGAGCATGCCGTCCACCCGCAGGTAGGCCAGCAGGTCAAGGGCGCTCGCCGCGGCCGAGAAGGCACAGCTCGCCGCGCCGCGGACGGCCCGGCCGAGCGGCGTGTGGGCGAACGGGACCTCGTAATCCGCGGCCACCGGGATCCCGTATTGGCCGAACACGCTCGCGACCAGCGCGGCGACGGGGCCGACGGACCGGTAGACGACGGCGATCTCCTGAGCCGGGACCCCGGCGCGCAGCAGCGCGAGGATCTGGCCGGCGACCAGCTCGGCCTCAGCCCGCTCGCCGCCGGCCTCGAGCAGGGCAACGGCCGCGCCGGGATCGGAGCGCCCCGGATCAGCCTCGAACAGTTGGCGCTCCAGATGATGCAGGGCTGCCCGGGCCGCGGGGACGTAGTGGTCGTCCCGGGCCGGGAGCTCGATCACCTCATCGGCCAGCGGGGCCAGCTCGGCCGCTATCTCGGCCCGGGCCTGCAGAGCCACGCGGCCCGGCTCGTAGGTCAGTGAGACGGTGACCTCCGTACCGGCCACGCGGGCCAGCGTCTCCACCGCGTCGCGCTCGAGCGGGGTCAGATCGTCGAAACCGTAGAAGAAGACGGCGTCACGGCCCCACCGGTCAGGGCGGCCGCGCAGGGCGTCGAGGGCGCGCCAGGCGAATACATCGGCGTCGACCCAGCCCCGGCGTTCGCACTCGCGGGCGTAGGCCTGGTAGATGCGTCCGAGGTCCTCAGCGTATGGCGCGCGGCGGGGGTCCTCCCGGCCCCAGGCGCGGAGCGCGCTCTGCCAGCGCTGGGGGGTGACGAGCCCGCGTTCGAGCTCGGCGATCAGCTCCGCCGCCGCGCGGCGAAACCCCGGCGCGCCCGCCGACTCAGCCAGCGTCTCGAGCGGCGTGGCCGCGACGGCCACGCGCAGCAGCTCGTCGCGCTGGCGGGGCGTTAGGCGCCGCGCCGTGTAGCGCGCGCGGCGGGCAATCTCGGCGGCGAGACCGGAGAAGGTCGTGACCGCGCCCAGCACAGAGCCCTGCCCGGCCAGCTCATGGCGGTAGTGCAGGGCATCCGCCGCCGTCGGCACGACCAGCATCGCGCCGCGCGGGGCCACGGCGCTGAACGCGCCCAGGACCTCACCGGCCTTGGCCGAGTTGGCCGGTCCGAGTACAAGCTTCAGCGGCATCGGCCTATGGTGCCGCGCGCCCCCGACGGTGCCCCGGACGGGCCGGTCGCAACGAGGTAGGCGCGTTTGCCGTCTTCGCCGGCCAGGACCGAGGCCAGGCGGTTCGGAAATCGTGCCGAGCCGTCCCGAGAGTGTGCCGAGCGCTGGCCAAAATGTGCCGAGCCGCGCCGAAAGTGTGCCCCCCGCGGCGCCAGACATCTGTAGTGGCGAACTCTCGTTACTCCTGAAGTGACCAGGATTCGCCACTACGCGTGGGGGCGGCTCGCGGCCCCGCGTGAGCGGCTCGCGGGCGAGCGCTCAGGCCGCTTCGGGCTGCTCAGCGCCACGCGACCGCG
>DASXHG010000037.1:0-2515 GCA_036488625.1 Solirubrobacteraceae bacterium
TGCATCAGAGAGCGCTCGGGGGCGGCAAGGGGCTTAGAGAACGATTCACTGACCGGCGGCATGGGCGGCGACTATACATCTTGGGCCGAGCCGATCAAGGCAAACCGCCCGAATTTGACTCGACCTCAACCTGAGCTTCAGCCATGTCGAGCCTGGTTCGGGGAATAGCCTAATTTTGCAGGATCTTTTCTGAGGCGGGGATTAACCTGCGTAGGTGCTGGCGTCTGGTACCCAGGCACGGGCTCAGCTTGCCCCGGAAAAAGGAGTTCTGGCGCGTAGGACGTCCAGCTCGGCGGCGACCCGGGCTCCGGCGATCGGGTCACGAAAGCTCTCGGTGCCGACGGCGACCAGCGTCGCCCCGGCGTCGAGCAGCTCGAGGGCGTCGGCGCCGCTGGCCACGCCGCCCATTCCGACGATCGGAATCGAGACCGCCGCGCGGACCGAATTTATTTGCGAGGCGGCGATGGCGCGCACCGCGGGTCCGGAGACACCGCCCGTGCCTCCACCCAGCCACGGCTGATCGGTGCCGGGGCGCAGCGCCATGCCCCGGATCGTGTTGATCAGCGAGACGGCGTCCGCCCCCGCGTCCTGGGCGGCGACGGCGACGGCGGCGGGATCGGTGGCGTTGGGGGTCAGCTTGACGATGAGTGGCTTGTCGGTCAGCGGCCGGACCAGGGTCAGAAGGCGCGAGACTTCCTCGGGGTCAGCGCCCATGATCAGCCCGGTCTCGACGTTGGGGCATGACACGTTCAACTCCATCGCAGCCACCTCACCGCGTCGGGCAAACGTACTGATCAGCTTTCCCACCTGCTCGCGGGTGAAACCCATCACGTTGACAATCAGCGGCACCGGCAAGGCGGCGAGCGCCGGGAGGTCCTGCTCCAGATAACCCTCGAGGCCCTTGTTGGGCAAACCGATCGAGTTCAGCAGCCCGGCGGGGAGCTCCCATAGACGCGGTGCAGGATTGCCCTGACGCGGCTCGAGGGTGACCGTCTTGGAGACGAAGGCTGAGAACGGAAAGCTCTCGTGAAGAGCATCGCCGAACACGCGCTGGGCCGCGATCGCGTCGAACGTGCCCGATGCGTTGATCACCGGGTGCTCGAGCTCGAGGCCGCAGAAGAGCGTGCTCATCCGCTGTGGCCCATCGCGGGGACGGAGAACGTCTCGTCAGTGAGCGCGCCGGCGTCGAGCACGGGACCCTCGAGGCACAGCCGGATCAGCCCCCGGGCGGTCGGTACGACGCAGCCAAAGCAGGCGCCGAAACCGCAGGCCATGCCCGCCTCCAGGGCCAGCTGGGCCGGCGCCGCGCGCTCAACACACAGGCGCCGCACCGCCTCGAGCATCGGCGGCGGGCCGCAGGCGTAGACCTCGGCCGGTGGGCCAGCGTCGAGCTCGGCGTCCAAGAGGTCGGTGACCAGCCCGCAGTGACCGACGCTGCCGTCGTCGGTGGCCACCTGCGCTCCGCTCAGGAGCTCGGCCCCGGCCGCGTGCTCGGCGTCACGAAAGCCGAGCAGAACGACCGCGGCGAATGGCGCTGGCTGAAGCTCGTCCTGCCAGATGGCCAGCGGGGCGATCCCCACTCCGCCGCCGACGAGGACGGGCCGGTGGCCGGTCCGCGGCGGCTTGAAGCCGGCCCCCAGCGGGCCGAGGACGGTCAGCCCCTCGCCCTCGTGGAGCTCGGCCAGGCGCTCGGTGCCGGGGCCGACGGCCTCGATCAGGAACTCGAGCTCGAGACCCGAGCCCCCGGGGGTGGCCCGGAGCACGCTGAAGGCGCGGGGCAGAAACGGTCGCTCGCCGGTGCCCGCACCCCAGTGCCGGCTGGTTCGCAGCATGTAGAACTGGCCCGGCTGGGGCGGCGGGCCGTCGAGGTCGGTGGCGCGCAGGACGACGTAGGCGCCGTGTTCGGAGCGGCCCGAGAGCCTCAGCGAGCGGACGCCGAAGGGCGCCCGGGTGCGCTGCGCCGCGCCGGCGCTCATGGCGAGGCGGACACGCCGGCCGGGCGGTGGAGCTCCTGGAGCGAGACCACTTCGGGCTCGCCTCGCCGAGCGGCGGCAATCGCCCGCGCGGCCGCCATCCCGCCGGCCATCGTCGTGATGCACGGGATCCCCCGGGTCACGGCGGCCGAGCGGATCTCATAGCCGTCGGTGCGGGCCCCGGTTCCGACCGGCGTGTTGATGACCAGATCGACCTTGTCCTGTTCGATCCAGTCGACGACGTGCGGTGAGCCCTCGCCGATCTTGTTGATCTCCTCGGCGGGGATGCCCATCCGGCGCAGCGCGTCGGCCGTGCCGCGAGTGGCGATGATGCGAAACCCGAGGTCATGGAGCTGGGTGGCGATGCCGGTCGCCGCGGCCTTGTCGCCATCGGCAACGGTCAAGAAGACCGTGCCCGCGCTGGGCAGCCCGGCCCCGGCCGCCGCCTGGGCCTTGGCGAACGCGGTCGGGAAGTCGGCGGCGATCCCCATCACCTCGCCGGTCGAGCGCATCTCGGGTCCGAGCAGAGAGTCGGCGCCGGC
>DASXHG010000277.1:0-4145 GCA_036488625.1 Solirubrobacteraceae bacterium
GTCGGGCATGCTGCCATCCAGGTAGTCCTCGCGGTCGGTGCGCAGCGCCCCGCGCGAGTCGCAGCCGATGACGTGGCGCACCCCGGCCTCGAGCAGGATCTTGGAGACGGCCACACCGGCCGCGCCGAGCCCGATCACGACCACGCGGATGTCGCCGATGCGCTGGCCGGTCAAGGTCAGGGCATTCAGCAAGGCGGCCAGAACCACGACCGCGGTCCCGTGCTGATCGTCATGGAAGACCGGGATGTCGAGCTCCGCCTTGAGCCGATCCTCGATCAGGAAGCAGCGCGGGGCCGAGATGTCCTCGAGGTTGACGCCCCCGAAGCCGGGGGCGATCGCCTTCACGGTGGCGATGATCTCCTCGGGGTCGCGGGTGTCCAGAGCGATCGGGAAGGCGTCCACGCCGGCGAACTCCTTAAACAGCATCGCCTTGCCCTCCATCACCGGCATGGCGGCGCGAGGCCCGATGTCACCCAAGCCCAGGACGGCGGTCCCGTCGGTGACGACGGCCACCGTGTTGCGCTTGATCGTGTACTGAAAGACCTTCTCGGGTTCGGCCTGAATGGCCTGACATACGCGCGCCACCCCTGGCGTGTAGGCCATCGAGAGGTCGTCCCGGGTCTTCAAAGGGCTCTTGTTGTGCAGCTCGATCTTGCCCCCGACGTGGAGCATGAAGGTGCGATCGGTGCTGTCCAGGACCCGGGCTCCCGGGACCGCGTTGACGGCGTCGTTGAGGCGTGGCCAGTCGGCCGCATCACCGGTCTCGACCGTGATGTCGCGGATCGTGTGCGGGCCGTCGAATCCGACGAGGTCGACGGCGCCGATCGTCCCGCCTGCGTCACCGATCGCCGAGGCGACCTTGCCCAGCATGCCGGGGAGGTGATCGATCTCAACCCGGAGGGTGAGGCTGTACTGCGCGCTGGGTGTCGAGGCCATGACGGGCGCCATCTTATGCCCCGTGAGCCGGAGGGCAAGGCCAGCCTCGGTGCACCGGCGCCGACCCTCAGGGCCAACCCCGCCAGGGCAGGCTCCGGAGCCGTCGGTTCGCGGGATAGGCTCAGATGAATATGGCGGACGAGCTCTTTCTGATCGACGGCAACAGCCTGGCCTACCGGGCCTTCTTCGCCCTGCCCGAATCGATTGCCACCTCCACGGGAGTGCCCACCAACGCGATCTTCGGGTTCGCCTCGATGCTGGTCAAGATCCTCACCGATTACGGCCCCAAGGCCACGGTCGTGGTGTGGGACGCCGGTTCAAGCGGCCGCAAGGAGGTCTACTCCGAGTACAAGGCCCAGCGCTCGAGCCGTCCCGACCTGCTCCGCGAGCAGTGGCCGCATCTCGAGCCGCTCGTGTCCGCGTTTGGCTACCGCAATCTCAAGGTCGACGGCTACGAGGCCGACGACGTGATCGCCTCGATCGCCGAGCAGGCCAAGGCGGCCGATCCACCCGTCGAGGTGATGGTCGTCACCGGCGACCGTGATGCCTACCAGCTCGTCGACGAGGACGTGCGGATCATGACCACCTCCCGCGGGATCACCGACACGCGCGTCTATGACCGCCAGGGCGTGATCGACCGCTACGGGATTCCGCCCGAGCTGGTCCCCGACTTCATCGGCCTGAAGGGCGACACCAGCGACAACATCCCGGGTGTGCCGGGGATCGGCGACAAGACCGCCGCCGACCTGCTGCAGCGCTTCGGCTCACTCGAGGGAGTGCTCGACAACGTCGACCAGATCAGCGGCGCCAAGCGCAAGGAGAACCTCGTCAACCACGCCGACGACGCGCGCATCTCCAAGCATCTGGCCACGGCCAAACGCGACATCCCCCTCGACGGCCTCGATGTCGCCGAGTATGTGTCGGCCGCGCCTGACCGGTCGCGCTTGCGCGAGGTATTCAGGGAGTTTGAGCTCCGTGAGCCGCTGCGCCGGCTGGAGGAGGCGCTCGGCTCGGCCGAGGCCGCGGCCCCCGCGCCGCAGACCGCACAGGCCCTGTCGGCCAGAGTCCGGGCCGGCTCGCTGGCCGACCTGCAACGGCTGCCCGAGGCCGAGGTCTTTGTCGCCGTCCGCATGCCCGAGGCGCCGGAAGGGGCTCTGTTTGGCGGTGATGCCCAGTGGCGCTTCGGCGTCTACCAGGACACGGGCCAGCGGCTCACGATCGGAGAGTGTGCCCGGCCCGAGGAGCTCGTTGGAGCTCTCGGCTCCCGGCCGACGGTCGCCCATGACGCAAAGTCGCTTGGCCTCGTGCCCGAGGTGCTGGCCCACGACACCGAAGTCGCCGCCTACCTGCTCGAGCCGGCGCGGCGCGCCTACCCGTTCCGGGAGCTGTGCGAGGAGCGGGGCCTGGACGCCGACATCGAGGACGAGGCCGGCCACGACGCGCGGCTGGTCCAGGCGTTGGCCAGCTGGCAGCGCGACCAGATCGAGGAGCGCGGGCTGACCGACCTGCTGCTGGAGGTCGAGCTGCCGCTCGTGCGCGTGCTGCGCGAGATGGAGCAGGCCGGGGTCAAGCTCGACACCGAGCGGCTGAAGGAGATCTCGACGAGGGTCAAGACCGAAGCTGACGCGCTCGAGCGCGAGATCTTCACGCTCGCGGGGGAGGAGTTCACGCTCGGCTCTCCCAGGCAGCTGGAGGAGATCCTGTTCGGCAAGCTGGGGCTCTCGCGCAAGCGACGGGGAAAGACCGGCTACTCGACCGACGCCCGGGTCCTGCAGGCGATCCGTTCCGAGCACGAGATCATTCCCAAGATCGAGCGCTGGCGTGAGCTGACCAAGCTCGCCCAGACCTACCTCGACGCGCTGCCCCTGCTGGTCGACGCGAACAGTCGTCTGCACACGACTTTCAACCAGACCGCTGCCACCACCGGCCGCCTGTCCTCTAACAACCCCAACCTGCAGAACATCCCCATCCGCACCCCGCTGGGGAGAGAGATCAGGGCATGCTTCATAGCCGAGCCGGGCAACCTGCTCGTCTCCGCCGACTACTCGCAGGTCGAGCTGCGCCTGCTCGCCCACATCGCCGACGAGGCCGTCCTCAAGGAGATCTTCCGCCGCGGAGAGGATGTCCACACCGCGACCGCCTGCCGGGTGTTCGCCGTCGCCCCGGAACAGATCGACCCGGGGATGCGCTCCAAGGCCAAGATGATCAATTACGGGATCGTCTACGGCCTGTCGGCGTACGGGATGGCCGACCGGCTCGACATCCCGCAGTCCGAGGCCGACGACTTCATCCAGCGCTATCTGGCCGGATTCCCCGCCGTCGGCCGGTTCATCGAGGAGACGATCGAGCAGGGCACCGAGCAGGGATACGTCTCCACCTTGTTCGGCCGGCGCCGCCAGGTGCCCGAGCTGCGCGCGCGCCGCTGGGAGCTACGCAAGCAGGGCGAGCGGTTCGCGGTCAACATGGTCATCCAGGGCACCGCCGCCGACATCATGAAGGTGGCCATGGTCCGCTGTGAGCAGGCCGTGAAAACCGCCGGGCTGGCCTCGCGGCTCGTCCTCCAGATTCACGACGAGCTGCTGTTCGAGGGCCCGGCCGAGGAGGCCGAGCAGGTCAGGGAGATCGCCGTGCGCGAGATGACCAACGCGTACTCGCTCGATCCTCCGCTCGCCGTCGAGGCCGGGATCGGGCCCGACTGGCTGTCGGCCAAGTAGGCCGCTCAGGCGGCGAGAACTTCGGCGCGCCGGCGCGGTAAGCCGCCCTCGAGCGCGAAGCGCGGGTGGGCGATCTCGAGGTAGTGGTTGAACGACCAGTCGACGAAGCGCTTGTGGCCGGTCGCGCCGAGCGCCGGGGCCAGTAGCCGCGGCGCGACTCGGGGTACGGTCCGCTGCAGGCGGAGCAGCCAGCGGAAGGCCAGCGCATGGCCGGCCGAGAACTCGTGGTAGCGCGCCAGCGCCTGCTCACGGGTCTGTTCGCCCGCCACGACGCGACGCAGTTCACGGCCGCAGGCGAGCCCGAAGTACAGGGCCGTGCGGATCCCCTCGGCGGTCAAGGGCAGGCAGTGTCCCGCCGAGTCGCCGGTGAAGAACACGCCGTCTTCGGTGGCCGGGCGCAGCGCGTGGGGAATCCAGTTGCCCTGGTAGCGAACCTTGTCGGCCTGGAGGTCATCGGCCAGGCGGACGGTCGGCTCGCGGACATGAAAGCGCGGA
>DASXHG010000303.1:0-13112 GCA_036488625.1 Solirubrobacteraceae bacterium
ACGGTGAACGCGAGGAGCGCTCCCAAGGTCTGGATGCCCAGCACGACGGCGGCAAATCCGGTCGGCTGCCGCGAGGCGTTGAGGAGCAAGATCGGCTCGGCCACGGCGACCGCTCCGAGCAGGATCAGGAAGCCGGTCCGCCGCAGAGCGAGCAGGTACTGGATGGCGAGGTAGGTCGTGGCCAGGACCGTGAAGGCCGCCCCCAGGATCAGCAGCGAACCGGAGGCGGTGGCCCGCTTGGCCCCAAAGGCCGCGGTCAGTAGCTCCTTGGGGACGATCGCGAAGATCAGCAGGCAGGGGATCGCACAGACCAGGATGATGGCCAGCGCGCGGAACAGGACCGAGCGGGTGTCTTCTCCGGCCGCCCGCCGGCGGGAGACCTCAGGCACGAGGTAGAAGCCGGCGCCGATTGCCACCCAGATCAGCACCTTGGCCGCGACCGCGGTCGCCGAATAGGAGCTGGCGGTCTTGCTGTTGAACTGGTGGTTGGCGGCGATGATGTCGATGTTCTGGAGCACGGCGATCACGATCAGCCCGGCGATCGGGGCCCAGGCCCGCTTGACGTGCGCCCACAGGCTGATCCCGGCCGGTGCGGTCGTCACGGCGCCCAGCGCCGTCGTCTCAGTGGCTGCGATGTGACGCCGGAGGTGGATGACGCAGAAGACGCCCATGGCGATGAAGGACAGCGGGGTACCGAGGTAGGCGCCGGTCACACCGAGGCCGGCGGCGGCGAGCGCGGCGCCGAGTATGAGCCGCGTGCCCTGCTCGCCGACCAGGCTCAGGCCGACCGTCTTGTAATCGCCCACTCCCTGCAGCACGCCGCGCAGGATCGAGAGGGCGAGCCACAGGACGGCGGCGGGAAGCCCGATGGCGGCGGCCCAAGCATTTCCGGGAACGCCGACGGCCTGGGCGATCGGATCGCGCAGCAGCACCGAGATCACGGCCGCGACGGCGGTCAGGACGAGCAGGTTGATCGTCCAGCGCCGGACCGTGGCCGCCAGCCCCGCGCCGACGCCGAGATGGCCGAGCACCCCTTCGCGGGCCGTGGCCACCTGAAGGGCCTGCCCGACCACCGACAGGATCAGGAAGTAGCTGATCAGCGCGGCGAGGTGGCCGTAGTCGGTCAGCAGCCGGGCGAAGACCACGGTCGAACCGAGCGCGATCACGTTGTTGGCGATCATCGCCAGGGCCAGGCCGCCGGCCTTGGCCATCTCGGAGTGGCGCAGCTCGTTCAGCGACGTCGGAAGGCCGCGGTCACCGGCCACGCGGTTGATGAGCATCGCGAAACGACCCGGAGCCGAATTGGTCTCGGGAGGCGTCATGACCCCAGTGACGGTAGCGGAATGGAAGGTCGCCGCCGCTCTACAGTGTCCCGCGTGTGGACGGTGTGTTCGCGGGGTGCCCAATGATGCGGGGCCGCTTTGATTCTGACAGCGCGGAGGCCACCGAGGCCCTCGGCGCCCAGTTTGCCGCCGAGTTGCAGCCGGGCGACGTGGTCCTGATCCAGGGTGAGCTCGGGACCGGCAAGACGACGCTCGTCCGGGGGGCGGCCCGTGCGCTGGGTGTGCGCTCGGCGGTGACCAGCCCCACGTTCACGATCGGGCAGCGCTACCCCGGGCCTGTGCCGGTCGCCCATCTCGACCTCTACCGAGTGCCGGGCCTCGCCGGCGAGGATCCGGATCTGCTCTCCGACTACCTGCGCCCTGACACGATCGCGTTCGTGGAGTGGCCGGAGGGGGGAGAGGGGCTGCTCGGTGGCTTCGCGCGGATCGCGCTGCGCGTTCGTCTGGAGCACGCCGGTGGCGACCGGCGGCTCGTGAGCGTCGAGTGAGAATCCTGGCCTTCGATACCGCGACTCGGGCGACCACCGTTGCCCTGCTCGACACCGACGACGGCCTGGAGCTCGGGCTTCGCGACGATCCCGATCCGGGCTCTCGCCCGCGGCACACCGCGTGCCTGATGCCGCTCATCCGCGAAACCCTCGCCCAGGCCGGGTGGGGTTGGGCCGACGTCGATCTGCTCGCCGTGGGGACCGGCCCGGGCACGTTCACCGGCCTGCGCATCGGGGTGGCAACGGCGCGCGCGCTGGCCCGGGCGCGGGGCATTCCCCTGGTCGGCGTTTCCACGCTCCAGTCGCTCGCCCTCGGCGCCCACGACATCGCGGTGGCCGACGGCCATGACGTCGTGATGGCCGTGCTCGACGCCCGCCGGCGTGAGGTGTTCGCCGCCGCCTGGCCTGTGGCGGCGGGCGAGGAGTGGCCGGAGCGGGCCGACGCCGAGCAAGGCGCACCCGTTCTGGCTCCGGCGGCGCTTGCTCCGGCGGCACTGGCGGCGGCCGCGCCCGGCCTGGGCCAGAGCCGACTGGCCGTAGGTGACGGGGCGATAGAATTCCGGGAGGTTCTCGAGCGCCCGGGAACCCTGATTCCCGCCGATGACTCGGGGTTTCACCGGGTCGAGGCGCTTCTCCACTGCCGGTTGGCCGCTGAGCGGCGACCGAGCGGGACAGAGGACGTCACGCCCGAATATCTACGGCGACCAGACGCTGAACTCAACCTCCGCGCCCCGAAATGACCAACGCTCTCGAGATCCGGCCACTCGGCTACGGGGATCTACCCCAGGTCATCTCGATCGAGCGCCGCGCCTTCACCACGCCGTGGTCACTGGCGATGTTCGTGCTCGAGCTCTCCAAGCCGTCGTCGGTGTGTCTGGCGGCCGTTGACGGCACCAGCGGACGGCTCGTCGGCTACCTGGTCCTCGCGCGCTTCGACACCGTCTTTCACCTGATGAACGTGGCTGTCGACCCGGTCCGCCAGCACCAGGGGATCGGTCGTGCCCTGCTCGAGCAGATGATCGAGCGCGTCGGGCCCGAGCAGCAGTACACGCTCGAGGTCCGGACCTCCAACGCTCCGGCCATCCACCTCTACGAGACGTTCGGCTTCCGGTCAGCGGGCAAGCGTCCCCGCTACTACCGCGACACGGGTGAGGACGCGGTGATCATGTGGCGGACCGCCGACGAGATCTCGGCCCCGGGGGCGGCGTGATCCTGGCCCTGGAGACGAGCTGTGACGACACCTGCGCAGCCGTGATCACCGCCGAGGGGACGATTTGCTCCAACGTGATCTCCTCCCAGGGCATTCACGACCGGTACGGGGGCGTGGTGCCCGAGATCGCCTCCCGCCATCATCTCGAGCTCGTCGGCCCCGCGGTCGATGACGCGCTCGGCCAGGCCGGCGTCACGCTCGCCGAGCTCGAGCTGATCGCCGTCACTCGCGGTCCCGGCCTGGTCGCCGCGCTCCTGGTCGGCGTGGCCACCGCCAAGGCCCTGGCGGCCGCCTTCGAGCTTCCGCTGGCGCCGGTGGACCATCTGCACGGCCATGTCGCCGCCGGCTTTCTCGGCCCCGACCCCCTGGCGCCGCCGTTCGTCTGCCTCGTGGCCAGCGGCGGGCACACCTTCGTGGCCCGGGTCGATGATCCTGGGCCCGCCTACACGGTGCTCGGCTCGACGCTCGACGACGCAGCCGGTGAGGCGTTCGACAAGGGGGCCCGGCTGCTCGGGCTCGGCTATCCGGGCGGCGCGGCGCTCGAGCGCCTCGCCCGCGAGGGCGATCCCGCGGCCTTCGACTTCCCCACCGCGGCCCGCGTGCGGGGACTCGACTTCTCGTTCGCCGGCCTGAAGACCGCACTGCTGTACCGAGTCCGCGACCTGGGCGAGCGCGAGGCCGAGAGGCGCCGGGCGGACCTCGCCGCCTCCTATCAGCGGGCCATCGTCGAGGCGCTGGCCGTCCGGGCGGAGCGCGCACTGCTGAGCACCGGCCTGGAGCGGCTGGCCATCGGCGGCGGCGTGGCCGCCAACGGGCCGTTGCGCGAGCGCCTGGCCGGGCTCGGAGTGGAACTCTCGATCCCGCCCCGCGAGCTGTGTACCGACAACGCGGCGATGATCGCCAGTGCCGCGCGCTATGTGCCCGCGGTGCCCTACCCCGACTACCTCGGCCTTGACGTGTACGCGACCGGCGAGCCGGTTCCGGAGGCCGCGTGAGGCGGGTCGTCCTCTACGGCCGTCCTGGTTGCTGTCTGTGCGACGACGCGCGCAAGGTCCTGCTGAGGGCCCGCGAGCAGCAGGCCTTCAGCCTCGAGGATCGCAACATCGACGACGACGAGGACCTGCTGCGCGCCTATCTGGAACGAATTCCAGTCGTTACGATCGACGGCGTGGAGGCGTTCGAGCTATTCGTGGATCCGTCCGAGCTCGCCGAGCGCCTGGGTTAGAGTGAGGCCCGAATGAGCTACACCGTTGGCCGGGGGACCGAGCCGGCTCGGCCGGCACTGGAGCCGGGCGAAAAACTCTCGCTTGGGGTGGCCGCGCGGCTGTCCCGCTATCTGCAGGTCCTGACTCAGGCCCGCAAGATCGGCAAGGAGACCATCTCCTCCCAGGAGCTGGCCGACTACACCCACGTCAACTCCACTCAGATCCGCCGGGACCTGTCGGGATTCGGCAAGTTCGGCAAGCGCGGGGTCGGCTACAACGTCGAATCGCTGGTCAGTCAGATCCGCAAGATCCTGCGGACCGCGGGGCAGCACAACATCGCCCTGTTCGGCGCCGGCCATCTCGGTACCGCGATCGCCACATCCGACATCTTCGCCGACCACGGCTTCCGGGTCGTGGCCGTGTTCGACGTCGACAAGTCGCTGGTCGGGACTCAGATCGGGCCCCTCACGGTCCGCCACAACGATGACCTGCGCACCGTGGTCGAGGATCAGGACATCGTCGTGGCCGTGCTTGCCGTCCCCTCGGCGGCCGCCCAGACGCTGGCCGAGGAGCTCGCCGATGCGGGGGTGAAGATCATCTTCAACTACTCTGATGCGCTTCTTCAGGTGCCGCCCGAGGTCACAGTCCACACCTCGAGTCCGGCCGTCGACCTGCTCTACGCGCTGTACTTCTATCTCACGTGACCTGGGCTGAGTCTTGGCGCCCGACCTCGACACCGCTCGCGCGGCCTTTGACGACTCGACCGACTTCACAGTCGGCCTGGAGGAGGAGTTCGCGCTTCTCGCTCCCGATTCGCTTGAGCTGACTCCTCGCTTTGAGGAGCTGCGCCGAGCGGCGGCGATCGATCCGCCCCTGGCCGAGTCGATCTCCGGGGAGCTGATCTCATCGGAAATCGAGATCCGCTCCGGCCGCGGCCAGACCGTTCACGATGCGCGCGCCGCCCAGCGGGACCTGCGACGCCGGCTGTTCGCGCTGGCCTCCGACCACGATGTTGCCCTGGGCTCGAACGGCACCCATCCGTTCTCTGATTACCGCGAGCAGCACATCATCCAGACCGAGCACTACCGCCGGGTGGAGGAGGGTCTGAAGTACGTCGCGTGGCGCAACAACACGTTCTCGTTGCACGTGCACGTGGGCATCCGTGGTGCCGACCGGGCGGTCCAGGTATGCGACCGTCTGCGACCGGTGCTGCCCGTCCTGCTCGCCATCTCGGCCGATTCCCCATTCCTGGACGGTCGCGACTCCGGGCTGCACAGTGCGCGTACCCAGATCTTCACCAAGAGCTTCCCGCGCTGCGGGGTGCCCGACCCGTTCGTCGACTGGGCCCGCTTTGCCGACTACATCGAGATGCTCTACCGGACCCGCTCGATCGTTGAATACACGCAGGTGTGGTGGTCGATCCGGCCCCACCTGTCCTTTGGCACCGTCGAGGTCCGGATCTGTGACGCCCAGTACACGGCGGCCGAATCGGACAACCTGGCCGCCCTGATCGTGTCCTGCGTGGCCCAGGCCGCGCGGGACATCGACGACGGCGTTCCCGCCGAGGATTTCGCCGGTCGCCTGATCGAGGAGAACATGTGGCGAGCCCTGCGTTACGGCCTCGACGGTGAGCTGCTCGACCTCGAGCGC
Source organism: Solirubrobacteraceae bacterium (assembly GCA_036488625.1). Classification (GTDB taxonomy): domain Bacteria; phylum Actinomycetota; class Thermoleophilia; order Solirubrobacterales; family Solirubrobacteraceae; genus Palsa-465. The sequence continues at coordinate 5,897 of DASXHG010000303.1, forward strand.
CTCGAGCCCTATCCGGCCGCCGGCGCGCTCGAGCGCCTCCTGGAGTGGACGGCGCCGATCCGGGGAGAGCTCGGGATCGACGTCGTGCTGCCGGCTCTGAATGGCGCCCAGCGCCAGCGCCAGATGCTCTCGACTGGTCTCAGCCTGCGCGAGACGTTCGCCGCCGTGCAGGCCGAGACCCGGGAGACCTATTCTGGAGCGTTGGAATCCCCGCGACTGACTCGAGGTTGAGTGATGAGCACTGGAGATACCGGACCCGATCCAGCCGATCCGACCGCCGGCGGTGGGCGCCAGCCGACCGAGGAGGAGCTGCGAGCCGCCTACGAGGCCGAGATCAAGAAGATCCGCGTCGAGCAGATCGTGCTCGAGCAGGTCGTCACCCTGGTCAACCTGGGCATGCGCCGGACCGGGCTGACCCCCGGAACCGAGGATGAGCGAGATCTGGCCCAGGTCAGGCTGGCGATCGAGGCGATCCGGGTTCAGCTGCCGCTGATCGAGCAGGCCGCACCGGCCCAGATCGGCCCCATCCGGGACGCCCTGTCGCAGCTGCAGATGGCCTACGTCCGTCTCGGCGGCACGCCTGCCGGCGAGACCCAGGCGCCGGGTGGCCCGGGCGCGCCCCAGCCGGGCCAGGGCGGTGCTCCGCCCCCCGGGCAGCCGAGCTCGGCGCCCGAGGGTCCGGGGACCGGTGAGCCCGCCTCCGGCGACCAGGGACCGGCCCAACGCAGCGGTCGGCTTTGGATACCGGGGCAATAGGCCTCCGGAAGTCGTTGCGGGGCTCGAAACGCTAGACTCGCGGCCGGCTTATGCCGGGGTCACCGCAGCTTCAGCGCGGCGGCCCCTTTTTGATGTTCCTGCGCACTGACCGCGCCTTAACTAAGAGCTTCTCCGGAGGGCCCCCTTGTCTAGCTTTCTGACGCATCACGGCGTCCTGGTTGCGCTGGTATGCGCCGCCGCCGCCATCGTCTACGGCGCCGTCACATCACGTGCGCTGCTGGCGCTTTCGCCCGGGAACGAGCGCATGCGCACGATCTCGGCTGCTGTTCAGGAGGGCGCCGCGGCGTACCTGAACCGCCAGTACACGACCATCGCCGGGGTCGGGGTGATCCTGTTCATCGTCCTGATTCCGCTGCAGAACATCCGCGTGGCCATCGGCTTCGCGATCGGTGGTCTGCTGTCGGCGGCCGCCGGTTACGTGGGTATGAACGTCTCCGTGCGGGCCAACGCCCGCGTCGCCGAGGCCGCGCGCAGCGGCATCGGCCGGGCGCTCGACGTGGCCTTCCGCGGCGGCGCCGTCACCGGCATGCTCGTCGTAGGCCTCGCCCTGATCGGCGTGGCCGGTTACTACGGGATCCTGACCTGGATCGCGGGCGAGAGCACCCGAAACGCGGTCGACGCCCTGATCGGGCTGGGCTTCGGTGGCTCGCTGATCTCCGTCTTCGCCCGCCTGGGCGGCGGTATCTTCACCAAGGGGGCCGACGTCGGCGCCGACCTGGTGGGCAAGATCGAGGCCGGCATCCCCGAGGATGACCCCCGCAACCCGGCTGTGATTGCCGACAACGTGGGGGACAACGTCGGCGACTGCGCGGGCATGGCTGCCGACCTGTTCGAGACCTACGCCGTCACCGCGGTTGCCGTGATGCTGCTCGGCGTCCTCACCTTCCGCCAGATCTCGGCCGTCGCCCTGTACCCGCTGATCCTGGGCGGGGTGTCGATCATCGCCTCGATCATCGGCACCTTCGCCGTCAAGTCGCGCACCGGCAACGTCGAGCGTGCCCTGTATCAGGGCCTCGCCGTGTCCGGCGTGCTCTCGGCTCTGGCCTTCATCCCGGTCACCAAGTGGCTGATGTCCAACGTGCGCCTGCTCTCGGGCGCCTTGGGTCCGCAGTGGTGGAGGTTCTATCTCTGTGCGCTGATCGGGCTCGGCGTCACGGCGCTGCTGTTCGTGATCACCGACTACTACACCTCGACGCGCTTCTCGCCCGTGAAGTCCACGGCGCGTGCCTCCCAGACGTGTCACGCGACCAACATCATCCAGGGCCTGGCCCAGGGCTATCAGGCCACGGCGCTGCCGGCGATCGTCATCGCGCTGGGCATCTTTGGGGCCTGGAAGCTCGGTCAGGGCATCTACGGCATCGGCGTCGCGGTCATGGCTCAGCTCTCGCTGACCGGGCTGATCGTCGCCCTGGACGCCTTTGGGCCGATCACCGACAACGCCGGCGGCATCGCCGAGATGGCCGAGCTTCCCGAGGAGGTGCGCACCGTCACCGACCGCCTCGACGCGGTCGGCAACACGACCAAGGCGGTCACCAAGGGCTATGCGATCGGCTCGGCCGCCCTGGCCGCGCTGGTCCTGTTCAACGCCTTCGAGCGCGAGCTGATCGGCAAGGGCAAGATCGAGAACTTTGCCATCGGCAACCCGCCCGTCCTCATTGGGCTGCTCGTCGGCGGTCTGATGGTCTATCTGTTCGCCGCCCTCTCAATGGAGGCTGTCGGCCGGGCCGGTAGCGCCGTCGTCGAGGAGGTGCGCCGCCAGTTCCGGGAGAAGCCAGGGATCATGGAGGGCACCGATCAGCCCGAGTACGGCACCTGCGTGAGCCTGGTCACCCGCGCCGCCCAGCGCGAGATGATCGTCCCGGCGTTGATCCCGATCGTGCTCACGGTCGTCGTCGGCATCATCAGCGTCGAGGCCCTCGGCGGCCTGCTCATCGGGGTGATCGTGGTTGGCGTGTTCGTGGCCATCTCGATGACCGCCGGCGGCGGGGCGTGGGACAACGCCAAGAAGCTGATCGAGGACGGCGCCTACGGCGGCAAGGGCTCAGAGGCCCACGCCGCCGCGGTGACCGGGGACACCGTCGGCGACCCGTTCAAGGACACCGCGGGCCCGGCCATCAACCCGATGATCAAGGTCGCGAACATCGTCGCCCTGCTGATCATCCCGCTGATCACCTGATCCTCTAGCTGATCAGCTGATTTCCGTCGTGCCGCGCCCCCCAGATACGCTGGCGGGCGCGGTATGACCTTTTCCGTCGAGCTGGGGCTGATCCTGGCGGTGCTGACCGCCTTCGGATCGGTGGCCGGCTTCCTGTACAAGTTCCGCGGTGCTCGTGAGGCCCCGGCGGTGGAGCTGCGGCGCCCGTTGCGAAGCTCGATCGCCCTGTTCAGTTCGCCGCTCTACTCGCTGGGGATCCTGATCGCGTTCGGCTCCTGGGGCCTGCACGTGGCGGCGCTCGCGCTGGCGCCGATCTCCCTCGTGCAGTCAGTCATCGCCGGCGGGCTCGTGCTCCTGACCGTCGTCGCCGACCGGCTGTTCGGGATCGAGGTCACCCGCCGCGAGTGGACGGGCGTGCTTCTGACCGCCGCCGGGCTGGCCTTCCTGGCCGCCACCCTCAGTGGCGATGGAAACGACGCCCATGCCCGCTATGACCCGACGACCCTGGCCGTGTTTCTGTCCGTGGTCGGCGCCGCCGGGCTGGCGCTGGCCTTTCGCCCCCGGCGTCCCGCCCTGCTGGCCGTCTCAGCGGGGCTGCTGTGGGCGGCCTCGGATACCTCGATCAAGGCCCTCAGCTCGCACCTCGGGCAGCTCGGTCTCGGCGTGGTCATCCATCCCCTGGCCGCGGTGATCCTGGTCGCATCCCTGGTCGGGCTGCTGATCTCGGCCCGCAGCCTCCAACTCGGCGCCGCTGTGCCGATGATCGCTCTGACCTCGGCGGCGGCCAATCTGACCACGATCGCCTCCGGTCCGATCGTCTTCGCCGAGCCGCTGCCGGCCAGCCGGCTGGGTCTGGCCGTCCGCCTGCTGGCCTTTGGCTGCGTGATCATCGCCGCCGCCATGACGCCGCCTCCGGCCTCCGATCGAGCCGCGCGGACCTAGCGCCCCCTAGCCCGCGAAACCTGTGGCCGTGGGCGTCCGAAAGGGCTAGAACGACCCGTGGGGGCGGCGTTTTGGGCCGGTCCGCATCCGTCGGCGTGGTCGAATCTGGCAACTGTCTAGAGTGCGGGCCATGTTCGTCCTCATTGTCGGTGCCGGCCGGGTTGGCTCGGCCGTGGCCAGGAAGGCTCTCGAGGCCGGACACCAGGTCTCGGTGCTCGACAGCGACCCGCTCTCGCACGAGCGGCTCGACAAGGATCAGTCGACCACCTGGGAGGATGCCGGAGGTCGGTTCACGGTCGGAGCCGCCCTGGAAACGGATGGGCTGGAGGCCGCGGGGATCGAGCAGGCCGATGTGTTCATGGCCGCGACACGGGGCGATAACACCAATCTCGTCATCGCCCAGCTGGCCCGCCGCCGCTACAACGTGAGCCGGGTCGTCGTCCGCGTCGCCGACCCCGCCCGTGCCTCCTGGTACGCCGAGCAGGGCCTGCTGACCATCTGTCCCACCCAGCACGCAATCGACCAAGCCGAGCAACTCGTGCTCACGTCCTGAAGGGAGTGGCGGACCGATGTACGTGATCATCGCCGGTGCCGGCAAGGTGGGCTGGAACCTGGCCCGTGAGCTGATTACCAAGGACCGGGAGGTGACGCTGATCGAATCTGATCACCGCCGCTACCGGATCGTCGAGGAGGAGCTCGAGCACGCCGTTCAGTACGGCGACGCATCCGAGCTCTGGGTCCTCGAGCGGGCGGGCATCCAGCGGGCCGACCTGGTCATCGCCGTGACCGGTGACGACGAGGACAACATCCTGATCAGCCAGGTGGCCAAGGAGAAGTACGGCTGCGAGCGGATCGTCGCCCGAGTCAACAACCCTCGCAACCTCAGCCACTTCAAGCTTCTGGGCGTCCAGCCCGCGGTGTCGGCCACCGACCTGATCCTGCGCCTGATCGAGCACGAGGTCCCCGAGTACGGCCTCGTCCAGCTGCTCGCCCTCGAAGAGGAGCACCTCGAGATCATCGAGCTCGAGGTGGGGAACGGCTCCCAGTCGGCGGGGCTCCGTGTCCGCGACGTCGTGCTGCCCGACGGCTCGCTGATCATCTCCGTGCTGCGTGACGGAACCGGGTTCGTGCCCAAGGCCGACAGCGTGATCGAGGCCGGTGACCAGGTCCTGCTGATCCTCGACCCGGGCCTGGAAAGCGAGATCACCCCGCGGTTCGCGCCCAACGCGGCCGCCGCCTCCCGCGCCGACTAGTCGCGGGCACCACCGATGTCGTCGTCGCCGTCGATGCCCGACCGGTCCGTCGACTTCCTGCTCGTGGGCGGCGGGATGGCCTCGGCCAACTGCGCCCGCTGGCTGCGCCGTTCGGGTGCCGAGGGCTCGATCGTCATCGTCGGCCGCGAGTCCGATCTGCCCTACGAGCGACCGCCCCTCTCCAAGGGCTACCTGCGGGGCGAGGAACCGCGCAGCGACGCGCTGGCCCAGCCCCCCGAGTTCTACGTCGAGAACGAGATCGAGGTCCTGACCAAGACCTCGGTCATGAAGCTCGACCTGGACCGGCGTGAGGCCACCCTCTCCAACAAGCAGCAGCTGCGGTATGAGCGACTACTGCTGGCCACCGGCGCCAACGTCCGGCGGCTGAACGTGCCCGGAGCCGAGCTCGAGGGCATCCATTACCTACGTACGTTCGCCAACAGCGACGCGATCCGGGCCGATGCGGCCGGCAAGCGTGTGGTGCTGATCGGCGGCTCCTACATTGCTGCCGAGGTCGCGGCCTCGCTGACTGAGATGGGCACCGAGGCCTCGCTGGTCATGCTCGAGCCCGTCGTGCTGAGCCGCTCATTCGGCGAGCCCGCCGGGCGCTTCTTTCACGACCTGCTCGTCCAGCACGGCATCGAGATCGGGGGGACGGACTCGCTGGCCCGGTTCGAGGGCGCCGACGGCCGGGTCCAGCGGGTCGTGACGGAGTCCGGGCGCACGCTGGAGGCCGACGCGGTGATCGTCGGGGCGGGCGTCGTGCCCGATGTGATGCTGGCCCGCCGCGCCGGCCTGGAGCTCGGAGACAGCGGCGGGATTCGCCTCGATTCAAAGCTGCAGACGGCGACCGAGGGCGTGTTCGCGGCCGGCGACGTGGCCGAGTATGAGAGCGTCATTCACGGCGGTCGCCGGATCCGGGTCGAGCACTGGGACGTGGCCTTCAACCAGGGCAAGTTCGCCGCCCTGAACATGCTCGGGCGCGAACGCGACTACGACGTCGTTCCCTACTTCTTCTCGGATCTGAGCGACTGGGCCTCGATCGAGTACGTCGGGCCCGCGCACGACTGGGACCAGGAGATTTTCCGCGGCTCGGTCGACGACGGAGAATTCTCGGTTTTCTACCTCGACGGCGGCCGTGTGGCGGCGGCCCTGTCCGTCGGTCGCCCCAACGACCTGCAGGCAGGTCGGCGCCTGATCGCCTCTGGCCAGGACATCAGCGGGCGAACGGACGAGCTGGCCGATCTGTCGACCGATCTCGACGAGTTCTGAGCCCGTCGGCTGGAGGAGGCCGTCAGAGAAACTGCGGGGCAGGGACTCGAACCCCGATAACCAGCTCCAGAGGCTGGCGTCTTGCCATTAGACGACCCCGCAACGGGAGAGACAGGATAGCCAACCAAGCCTGGTCCGTCGGATGCTGAACCAGCCACGTTGGCTGCCGGACTTGGAGTCATATGCCGTTAGCTACGAACAGAGAATGACTCCAAGTCGCGGACACTCGGGCGTCGACCCCCACCCCGGTAGGGACGCCGGCAGCTACGGGTCGACGAACTCCGGCGGCTCCTTGGTGAAGCCGGCCGACACGGCGGCGAGCTGATTGGGGGAGCCGATCAGGCCCAGCTGGAGCTGGGCCTCGAGGGCGAGGGTCTGCTCGGCTGAGCCCGTCCAGCTCTCGTCGAACAGGCGCTTGGCGGCGCGTATGGCGTCGGGGGACTTGCCGGCGATCTCGGCGGCCAGCTCGCGGGCGGCGGTCAGCGGATCCTCGGTGACCCGGGTGACAACTCCGAGCTCGGCCGCCTCGGTGCCGCTGAACACGCGCCCGGTGTAGGTGAGCTCCTTAGCCACGTCGATGCGGACGAGACGGGGGAGGGTCCGGGTCATCGCCATGTCCGGGACCAGGCCCCACTTGATCTCCATCACCGACAGGCGGCTGTCGGGGGTGGCGAGGCGGATATCGGCTCCCAGAGCGATCTGCAGGCCGCCGCCGAAACAGTTGCCGTGCACGGCCGCGATCACCGGCACCGGCAGCGTCACCCAGTCGTATGCCACGCGCTGAAAACGGTTGGGGACAGCGCCGTCGAGCGCCTCG
>DASXHG010000042.1:0-3086 GCA_036488625.1 Solirubrobacteraceae bacterium
GCCGTGTCGCTCGGTCTGTGGCAGAACTTCGGCGACGACCGCCCGCTGGCCGCCAGCCGGGCGATTCTGCACCGCGCCTTTGACCTCGGCGTCACCCATTTCGATCTGGCCAACAACTACGGGCCGCCCTACGGCAGCGCCGAGCTGAACTTCGGCCGCATCTTCCGCGAGGACTTCAGCCGCCTGCGCCACGAGCTCGTGATCTCGACCAAGGCCGGCTACGACATGTGGCCCGGTCCGTACGGCGAATGGGGCTCGCGCAAGTACCTGCTCGACAGTCTCGATCAGAGCCTGAACCGGATGGGGCTCGACCACGTCGACATCTTCTACTCACACCGCTTCGATCCCGAGACGCCGCTGACCGAGACGATGGGCGCGCTCGACTATGCCGTTCGCTCGGGCAAGGCCCGCTACGTTGGCATCTCCTCCTACGGCCCGCGGCGGACCGAGGAGGCAATCCAGATCCTGGCCGACCTCGGCACCCCGCTGCTCATCCACCAGCCTTCCTATTCGATGTTCAACCGCTGGATCGAGAACGGTCTGCTCGACGTACTCGGCCGCGAGGGCGTCGGCTGCATCGCCTTCTCGCCGCTGGCCCAGGGGATGCTCACAAATAAGTACCTCGACGGCATCCCCGAGGACTCGCGCGTGCGCCGCGGGCAGGCCTTCTCGGCCGACCTGGTTACCGACGAGAACGTCGAGCGCGTCCGGGCCCTGAACGAGATCGCCGCCAACCGCGGCCAGAGCCTGGCCCAGATGGCGATCGCCTGGACCCTGCGTGACGAGCGCGTCACCTCGGCCCTGGTCGGAGCCTCGAGCGTCAACCAGCTCGAGCAGAACATCGCGGCGCTGGACAAGCTCCAGTTCGACCCCGACGAGCTCGAGGCGATCGAGCGCTACGCGGTCGACGGCGCGCTCAACATCTGGGCGCCTTCCAGCGAGTCCTGAGCGGCTAGGGCTGACCCGAGCCGCTGACGATCTGGCCCGAGTTGTTGACGTAGTTGCGGGCCGGCTTGCTGGAGATGTCGACGGAAAACGTGCCGTGGGGCGTGCCGCCGCCCGACACCACCGCGCGCGCCCGGCCGTTGAGCCCGGCCGCGACCTCCCAGGCCACGACGTGGCGACCCGGGGAAACGGCGGTCACCTTCCAGGCAAAGTTCGCGGTCTTGCCCGGCTTCAGCGGGCCCAGCGCCCACGTGTTGGTGTAGGCCGTGACGCCCGCGCCCTGGCCGCCGTTGGCGCAGCTGTAGCCACACACGCCCGGCGGCTGATCGACGATCCAGACCGGACGCGAGGGATTGGCCAGGTACTTGGCGTTCACATCCTGCGAGAAGGCCTGGGCGCTGCCTTGCGCGGTCGAGGCCGGGTAGGTGCACGTGACGTTGCAGATCGTGACGGCGATGTTGGGGATCGTCTTGCTTCCCGAATTGCGCACGGCGATCGTCAGACGCGCGTGCTGGGAGAGGGTCTGCGCGGACGGGAACGATGCCGAGTCGACTGCCACCGGGAACTTGCCCTTCGGCTCTGAGGCGTCCTGGCGCGGGCCGCCCGAGCCGCAGGCACTCAAGGCCAGGCTCGCCACGAACCCAGTCATGATCACGGCGCTCCTCGTTCTCCTAGCCCTCACGGCGCGGGCAACATACCACGCAGGGGGGTAGCGACTCGCCGGTTTGCCGGTGGCGACTCGCCGGTCGCCGGCGCGCGACGGTTGCCACTTGGTCTTTGCCGTTCCGGTGGCGTAGGCTACGCGCCGGTAGTCCGCGCCGGCGGATTCACGCACCTGGAGAAGAGACGAGTTGATCAGAGCAGTCGCTGACCGAGCCTTCCTGCCGACCAAGGGTGTGCTCGAAGAAGTCGGCAACATGATGATCCTGACCGGGAAGACGCTGGTGTCCGCGGTCCGCCCCCCGTATCCGTACGGGAGCGAGTTCGTGGGCCAGTTCCTGTTCGCAATGCGGCTCTGCTGGTTCCCGCTGCTGATCTCGACGATCGCCTTCGGTTACGAGGCGCCGGGTTTGCAGGCGGCCAACTTCCTCGTCCTGTTCGGGGCCATCGACCGGCTGGGCGGTTTCTTCATCCTCGCGTCGATCCGCGAGTTCGCACCGTTCGTCGACGCGATCGTGCTCGCCGGCGTGGCCGGCACCGCGATCACCGCCGACCTCGGCGCCCGCAAGATCCGGGAGGAGCTGGACGCCCTCCAGGTGCTCGGCGTCGACCCCATCAAGAACCTGGTCGTGCCCCGCTTCCTGGCGCTCATGCTGGTGACCGGGCTGTTCGACATCTACGCGCTCATCTTCGGCGTGTTCGGCGGGATTCTGGCCACGGTGGTCAACCACGCGCCGCTGGGCCCGTTCTTCGCCACCTTCTTCAACAACGCCGAGACGACCGACCTGTGGGGGTCGGTGGTCAAGACGACCCTGTTCGGCGCCATCATCGCGATCGTGTGCTGCTACAAGGGAATGACCGCGTCCGGCGGAGCCGAGGGGGTGGGGCGCGCCGTCAACCAGGCGGTGGTCATCGCGTTCCTGGGCGTGTTCGCGTTCAACTACGCGTTCACCGAGACGTTGCTCGCCACCCACCCGGAGATCACGACGATCATCAAATGAACGACCTCATCCTCACTCCCAAGGGCTGGATCGAGGCCTTCGGCGAGATCGTCAAGTTCGGCGCCCAGATGCTGCGTGATGTGGCGACCCTGCGGGTGCTCAAGTTCTTCGGCGAGGCGCTGCGCCAGGCGGGGATCCTCATCATCTCCTCGACGCTTGTCATCTGGGGCCTGGTGTTCATCATCGGCCTGGAGTGCGGGCTGGAGGGCGGCTATTTCTCATACAGCGACGGCACGCCGGCGTACTCGGGCGTGTTCGCGGCCTGGTGCGACCTGCGTGAGCTGGTGCCGTTGGTGTTTGGCTACATGATGGCGGCCAAGGTCGGCACGGGAATCGTGGCCGAGCTCGGCTCGATGCGCATCTCCGACGAGATCGACGCGCTCGAGGTGATGGGGATCAGCGGCATGCGCTTCCTGTGCGCGACGCGGCTCCTGGCGGCGCTGATGGTCCTGCCGTTCATCTACCTGGCATCGATCGGAG
>DASXHG010000306.1:0-5251 GCA_036488625.1 Solirubrobacteraceae bacterium
CCAGCGCTTCGGCACGCGCCTGGGCGAGCCCGAGGCGGGGCGCGAGCAGATCGGCGGCGACCGCCTCAACCCGTTCCTCGTAGCGCCGGCCGCGGGCCCCGAAGAGGTTTGCCAGCACGTCATCGATCCGCCCGCGGGCCGCGGCATCGCTGGGAGCGCGCACGAGCGCGACGATCGGCCGCTTACTGCGCTCCAGATACCGCGCCAGTAGCTCCATTCCCACGAAGCCGGTCGCGCCGGTCAGCAGAACTGCCTCGTCCGGAGATCTCATGCTGCGTCCTGTAGCGATCGTAGGGCCCACGCCACGCGAGCCCGGGTCTCATGGGGCGAGATCAGCTCATCGATGTAGCCGTTGCGCGCGGCCACCTCGGGCCGGAGCTGGGCGTCGGCGTACTCGCTGGCCAGTCGCGAACGGGCAGCGTCGGGATCGGCTGCGTCCCTTAGCTCGCGGCGATGGATGATCCCCACCGCCGGCTTGGCGCCCATCACCCCGATCTCGGCCTGTGGCCACGCGAACACGTAGTCGGCCCCGAGGTCCTTGGAGTTCATGGTGATGAATGCTCCCCCGAACGCCTTGCGCAGAATCACGGTCACCCGCGGCACCGTCGCCTCGGCGAAGGCATGCACGAGCCCCGCTCCGAACCGGATCACGCCAGCCGATTCCTGGCGCGTGCCGGGCATGAAGCCCGGGGTGTCAACGAGCACGAGCAGCGGGATCCCGAACTGGTTGCACTTGTTGACAAAGCGCGCGCCCTTCTGCGAGCTGGCGGCGTCGAGCACCCCACCGAGGTAGCGCGGCTGGTTGGCGATCACCCCGACGACACGACCCTCCATGCGCGTCAGCCCCGTGACGAGGTTGCGGGCCCAGCCCGCCGCGATCTCGAGCATTTCGCCGTCGTCGGCGAGGCTGCGGATCACGTCGCGAACGTCATACACGCGCCGCGCCTGCGACGGCACGCATGCCCCCGGATCACGGTCAAGCCCGGACCGCGCCGGACCGGCGGCGAGCGGCGAGTCGCGATGGGACGGCAGGTAGCCGAGCAGTTCGCGCGCCTGGTTCGCGGCGTCGATGTCGGTGGGAGCCACGAAGTGGCAAACGCCGTTGCGCTGATGGACGCGTGTCCCGCCGAGTTCGTCATTGGTGACGTCCTCACCCAGCGCCTCGCGCACGATCCCGGGCCCCGTGAGGAACATGCTCGACTCCTCGGTCATGATCACCCAATCGCCGAGCGCGGGCGAATAGGCACCCCCACCCGCCGACAGCCCGGTGATAATCGAAATCTGCGGCACTCGCCCCGACAGGGCGACGCTCTGGCGGAAGATGCGGCCGTAGCCGCCGAGAGCGGCCACGCCCTCCTGCATGCGGGCGCCGCCCGAGGACACAAATCCGACCACCGGTGCCCGCGCGCGACCCGCGAGTTCGAGCACGCGCACGATCGTGTCCGCGTGGGCCTCGCCGAGGGATCCGCCGGCATAGCTCGAGTCCTGCGCGTAGCAGAACACGGGGCGGCCATCGACCAGCCCGCTGCCGCCGACGACGCCGTCGCCTGGCCGCGCCCGCTCGGCCATCACCGGCGAGTGCACGTCGGAGCGGATGACGTGAAGCGAACCGTGGTCACAGAGCACCTCGAGCCGCTCGAGCGGGGACAACAGCTGGGCCTCTGGCCGGGCAGCTAGAGCCAGGCTCATGATGCACCCGCCAGACACAGGACCGCGTTGTGACCGCCAAAGCCAAATGAGTTGGAGATCGCGACTGCCGGCTTGTCACCGTGGCCGTTGCGCCGCGAGCGCAGTGGACGCGGACCGTCGGGCACGTAGTCGAGGTCCAGACCCTCTTCCGGCTGCTCGTATCCGAGCGTTGCCGGCGCGACGCGCTCCCCGAGCGCGAGCACCGTCGAGATCGCCTCGACAGCGCCGGCTGCGCCCAGCAGGTGGCCGATCGCCGATTTCGTCGAGGAGACGGGGATCCGGCTCGCGTCTTCGCCGAGCGCGAGCTTCAGCGCCTGGGTCTCAGAACGGTCGTTGAGCGGGGTCGAAGTGCCGTGAGCATTGACGTAGTCGAGGTCGGCCGTGGTCAGCCCGGCGTCACGCAGGGCGCGCGTGACCGCGAGGGCGGCCGACTTGCCCGACGGATCGGGAGCGGTCAGATGGTGGGCATCGGAGGTCGCGGCGTAGCCGAGCAACTCTCCGATGATCCGGGCTCCGCGTGACCGTGCGCTCTCCTCTGACTCAAACACGAGCACGCCAGCGCCCTCGCCCATCACAAAGCCATCGCGGCGGGCGTCGAACGGTCGTGAGATACCGGTTTCCGATGTTGCGTCCATGGCCGCGAACGCCGCCTTGGCAAGCGGCGTCAGGGTGGCCTCGGCTCCCCCCGCGACCACGGCGTCGGCATCGCCGGTCGAGATCATCCGCGCCGCCGCGCCGATCGCGTGCGAGCCCGAGGCACAGGCCGACATCACGCCGAAGGCGGGGCCACGCAAACCGTGTCGCATCGAAACCAGGCCTGCGGCCGCGTTGCCCATCAGCAGCGGGATCGCCAGCGGCGAGACCCGCTCGGGTCCACGCGTGCGCAGCGTCTCGCACGAGTCCTCAAACGTGCTCATGCCGCCGATCCCGGATCCGATCACACAGCCGACGGAGGCCGGATCGTACGGCGGTGAGTCTTCGTCCCAGCCCGCATCGGCAACCGCCTCGGCGGCGGCGGCGACGGCGAGCTGCGCGAAGCGGTCACTGCGGCGCGCGGACTTCGCGGTCATCACGCTGGTCGGATCGAAATCCGAGCACGCGCCGAGACCGTCCTCGATCCCGCTGTCTCCCGCCAGCCAGCCTTCGTGCAACGCGCGCGCACCGACACCGAGCGGCGTCACCGCGCCCACGCCCGTGATCATGACTCGCCGGCTCATGCTGCGCCCCACTCGGCTACGACGGCGCCCCAGGTGAAGCCCGCGCCGAACGCGCTCAGCAGCACCCGATCGCCGGTCTGGAGCAACCCGCGGTCCTCGCTGAAGGCAAGGGCCAGGGGCAGGGTGGCGGCCGAGGTGTTCCCGTATTCGCCGATGCAGTCGACGACCCGCTCGGGGGGCAGCCCGAGACGCTCGCCGACGGCGCTCAGGATCCGGCCGTTGGCCTGGTGATAGACGAACAGATCGATCTCGTCGAGCGCGACCTCGGATGCCTCGGCGGCCGCGAGCGTGCTTTCGCTCAGATGGGCTACGGCCTCGCGGAACGTCTCGTGGCCTCGCATCCGGATCAGAGCCTCGCTGCGCCCGACGACGATGTGCTCGGCGCCCTTGCCGTCGGCGCCCAGGACGACCGGTCCGATCCGGCTCGGCTCGTCGGTCGCGACGAGCAGCACCGCGCCGGCGCCGTCAGCGAACACCGCCGCCGTCGCGCGGTCGTCGGGGTCGGTGATCCGCGACATGAAATCCGCGCCGACCACGAGCACGCAGGCGGCGCGCCCGGACTCGATCTGCGCCGATCCGACGGCCAGAGCCGACAGGAAGCCGGTGCAGGCCGCGCCGACGTCGAACGCTCCGGCGCGGGACGCGCCGAGGGCGTAGGCGACGAGCGGCGCCGCGTTGGGCAGTACCTCATCAGAGGTGGTGGTGGCGACGAGAACGAGGTCGACATCGAGTGGATCGACGCCGGCGCGGTCCAGCGCATCTCGCGCGGCCGCGGTGGCGTGCGTCGTGAGCCGTTCCTCGGCGGCCGCGACGTGACGGGCACGGATGCCGGTGCGGCGCTCGATCCAGTCGGCCTCGACGCCCAGCCGGGCGGCGATCTCGGCGTTGAGGACCACCGTCTCGGGCAGACTCGCGCCGACCGAAGCGACGGCAGTGCCGCATCGTGTCCGGGCCAGGGCAACGGTCTTGAGGGTGGAGTTGCGCTCTTGTGTCGTGGTGTTCACGCTGCTCACCATCGGGCAACACGGCGGCCGCACCTAGCGAGTCAGGCCCAGAACCCGACAGCCGGGGGGTTTGCCCGCCAGATCGGCTGTGAGGCCGAGCCCGGTGTGCCAGGTTGCAGTGAGTGACCCGCACCGAGCGCACAGCCAACCTGATCGGCGTCGTCCTTCCCTTCCTGGGAGTGGTGGCCGCCATCGGCCTGCTGTGGAACCGCGCCGTCGACGGCGTCGACCTGGCGCTCCTCGCCGTGATGTACCTGCTTACCGCGGTCGGCATCACGGTCGGTTTTCACCGCCTGCTGACGCACCGCGCGTTTCAGACCTATCCCTGGCTCGAGCGCGTGTTCGCCGTTCTGGGATCGCTGTCGGTGCAGGGCTCGGTCATGGACTGGGTCGCCGATCACCGCAAGCACCACGCCCACACCGACCGCGAGGGCGACCCACACAGCCCGCATGTCGGGCATGGCAGCGGACTGAGCGGTCTCTGGCACGCCCATACGGGCTGGCTGCTGGAAACCCAGGGGCAAGCTGACTGGAAGCGGTATGCGCCCGATCTCTACGAGGATCCGCGGATGCGGCGGATCGGTCGCCGGTTCCCGTTGCTCGCGCTGGTGTCATTGCTCGTCCCGACGCTGGCCGGGTTCTGCCTGCATGACTTCACCCTCGGCGGGGCGCTGCGCGGCCTGATCTGGGGCGGCCTCGTGCGGATCTTCCTCGTTCACCACATCACGTGGTCGGTCAACTCGGTCTGCCACTTCTTCGGGCGTCGGCGGTTTGACACCAACGACCAGTCCACCAATGTCGCCTGGCTGGCGCTGTTCTCGCTCGGCGAGTCCTGGCATCACAACCACCACGCGTTTCCCCGGTCCGCTCACCACGGCCTGCGACCATGGGAACTCGACCCGTCGGGTCTGATCATCTCGGCGCTGGGCCGGGCGGGCCTGGCCTGGAACGTCGTCCGCATCACCCCGGAGCGCCAGCAGCAGAAGACGCTGCCCGCGCGCGGGCCGCAGGCGACGGCAGCTTCCCCGCGCGTTTAGAGCCTCGACGGCCGAGCGCGTCGTTTCAGATGCCCGGTCTGCGTGCCCGCTTGGGAGTCAGCTCCAGATCGACCGCCATCGATATGCACTTACGGATTGAAGTGACATTTGTCAATATCTGGCGTCGCCGCACCCGCTCTCGGTTAGAACCCTGACTCGGGGTCGAACAAGCGCTAGCTCGGTCTAGACCTTGGTCGAGTTTGGGCCTGGTGGCGAGGAGTCGATCCGAGAGTGTGTTGGACGTACTGGAAGCCGCCGAGCCCGGCCAGATTGCCGCTGCAAGCACCGCGGGCCCGGTTGCCGT
>DASXHG010000358.1:0-3170 GCA_036488625.1 Solirubrobacteraceae bacterium
GCCTACATCGGCGAGCTGGTCCCGGGGACCTCTCAGATCTCGGTCGAGATCACCAACCAGCAGGGAGTGCTCCAGGTCAGTCCGGCTGATACCGCGGCCTACCTGACGCAGCCGATCCCCGGCGTCTCGACTTCGACGGACCCCTTCTATCCCGGGCACGCGACCTACAAGCAAACCTTCGCCCGCGTGGTGCCCAACTCCGGCCAGGAGGCCAAGGCTCTGGTCCGGGCGATGCAGGCCGCGCACGCTTCGAGCGTGGCCGTCAGCGGCGAGCCCACCGATTACGGGCGGACCCTGGCCTATCAGGTCTCACAGGCGGCCCGCGCAGCCGGGCTCAGCATCGCGAGCTCGGCCGCACAGGCCCAGGCCTACTTCTACGGCGCCAGCACCTCGAGCCCGAACGCCCGCGCGGCGGCCATCGCGGCCTTCGACCGCGCCGCCACGAGCAACCCCTCGGCGAAGCTTTTCGCTCCCTCCGGGCTCTACGACCCCGCTTTCGTGTCCGGGCTCAGCGCAGCCGCCCGTTCGCGGCTGCTGGTGTCCGTTCCCGGCTTCCTGACGCGCTCCCTGTCTGCGGCCGGCAAGTCCTTCGTGCGTGACTTCACCGCGCGCTTCGGTCGCGCTCCGGCCCCTCAGGCCATCTTCGGCTACGAGGCCGTGTCCGCCCTCCTCGCCGACCTCAGCCAGGCCGGCTCGGCCGCCAACAAGCGGGCGACGGTGGTGTCTGACTTCCGCTCGCTGCACCGCTCCGATTCGGTGCTCGGCCCTTACTCGATCAGCGGCGGCGACCCGAGCATTGCGCCGCTTTTGCTGGCTCACGTCCGCGCTGGCCGGCTGGTCCCGTTCGAGTCGCTGGCCACGACCGGCTGAGCGCCCGCCCTGCTCTCATTCTCGGCCTTTCGCGAAACGGCACGGCGAAGGCCCCGAACGCGTTTAGGTTTCGTTAAAAATTGCCGTCACGCGGCCGAAACAGGGCACGCACGGTTGCTCCGGTCCGACCCCGTCACTAGTCTGCCCGCACCGGGGGCCGAGAGCCCCCGGGATCAACCCTAGAGGAGGCTGTGTATGAGTGTTCTCGGCAAGGCATGGAGGGGCGGCCTGGTATTAGGCACGGTCCTCGCGCTGAGCGCATGTGGCAGCAGCAGTAGCAGTTCGAGCAAGAGCGGCGGCAGTTCGAGCGGTGGCGGTAGCAACACCATCGACATCTACTCGAGCCTGCCGCTCCAGGGAGCCGTGACGGCCCAGACAAACCCGCTGGTCAACGGGATCAAGCTCGCGCTTTCCGAGGCGGGCAGTAAGGCCGGCAAGTTCACGGTCAACTACCAATCGCTCGATGACTCGACCGCGACGTCCGCGGCCACAACGTGCGACGTCGGCCAGTCGCAGGCCAACGCCCGCAAGGCGGCCACGGATGCAAAGGCCGTCTACTACATCGGCGAGTTCAACTCGGGCTGCAGCAAGGTGACCATCCCGATCCTCAACCAGGACGGGCTCCCGCAGGTCAGTCCTGCGAACACGTACGTCGGTCTGACCACCAACGATCCGGGAAGTGCCCCCGGCGAGCCCCAGAAGTACTACCCGACGGGTAAGCGCACGTATCTGCGCCTCGTTCCGCGGGACACGATCCAGGGTGAGGCCGGTCTCCTGGCGATGCAACAGGCTGGGTGCAAGCGGGTCGCGGTCGTGAACGACAAGACCGCCTACGGCGCAGGTCTGGCCACCCAGATCCAGATCCATCACGCCAAGTACGGCCTCACCGTGACCGGCAACACGGCACTCGACCCGACCGCGCCGAATTTCCGCGCGTACGCGTCGACGCTGAAGTCGCAGGGCGTCACGTGCGTCTATACGGGCTTCAACCCGACCGGTGAGGTCGAGCTGATCAAGGACATCGAGGCGGCAAACCCCAACACCAAGATCTTTGGTGGTGACGGGATTTGTTCCTCGGCGATCTCGAATCCCAAGGATCACGGGATTCCTGCCTCGCTGGATCCGCTGTTCCACTGCACGGTGGCGACGCTGGATCTGCTCGCCTACCCGGGCGGGCGCTCGTTCCTGGCCGCGTACAAGGCCAAGTACGGGGTGTCCAACCCTGATCCGTATGCGATCTACGGGTACGAGGCCATGAAGCTCGGGCTCGACACGATCGCGGGCCTCGGGTCTCAGGGCAACAGCAAGGCGGACGTGCTCAAGGCGCTGTTCGCGATCAAGGCGCGCCATTCGGTGCTCGGGACCTACGGGTTCGACGCCAACGGTGATACGACGCTGAAGTCGTACGGGCTGTACGTCGCCGGCAAGACCGGGGATCCGACGTTCTCAAAGACGCTCACGCCGTCAGGCTGATCATCCGGGTGGGGTCGCTTCGGCGGCCCCACCCGATGTGATCGTTCAATATTCCTAACCCATCGCTCGTTCAGAGAGAGTCTCAGGGACCGTGGAAGCGAACTCCATAGCAGCGCCGATCACGACAGGACCGGCCGCGGCAGCGTTGGCCGCCATCCGGAAGTGGGCCGGGCGCTGGGGCCTGATCGTGGCCCTGGCCGCGTTGCCCGTCTACTACGGCGTACACGACCTGGTCACGGGTTACCCCGGGGGGTTCGTAAACGGCCACTCGACCACGTCGCACGACCTCACCTACCTTGGCAACAACCTGATCCAGGGGATCTCGAACGGGTCCATCTGGGCACTGATCGCGATCGGCTACACGCTCGTCTACGGGATCATCGAGCTGATCAACTTCGCCCACGGCGAGGTGTTCATGATCGGGTCCTTCGTAGGCGCCGGATTCTGGGCTTCGATCGGGCTCGGGCTGGCGACGGGCCCGCTCGGCCTGATCGGCGGGCTTCTGGTGACACTCGTCGTCTCGATGGGGGTGTGCGGGTCGCTCAATGCGCTGATCGAGCGCGTCGGTTACCGCCCGTTGCGTTCGGCGCCGAAGCTCGCACCGCTGATCACCGCGGTCGGGTTCTCGTTCATCCTCCAGAACGTGGGCCTGCTGTGGCTGGGGGGCTCGCCGGCCGGGGTCGATGACCTGATCCACGCCCAGCAGAAGGTATTTCAGGTCGGCGGCCTCGTCATCCACCGGGCTGACCTGCTGGCGATCGGGACCACGATCCCGCTGGTGGCCGTGCTCGGCTGGTTTGTCTCCAAGACCAGGCACGGGCGCGCGA
>DASXHG010000399.1:0-4762 GCA_036488625.1 Solirubrobacteraceae bacterium
GGCTGAGCGTCAGCGCGTCGGGATCCTCGCCGCAGGCCGCCCAGATCCGGGCCGCCAGCTCCGAGATCGTCAGCTCCTCGGCGGCCGAGATGTTGAAGTCCTCGTTCTCGCCGGCGGGCGAGCCCATCGCGGTCACGATCCCGTCGGCGATGTCGTCGACGTGGGTGAGGGTGCGGGTCTGCTCGCCGCTGCCGAAGATCTGGAGTGGTCGTTGACCGGAGAGCACCTTGTTGATCAAGTCGGGCACTGCGTGGGCGATGCCGGGCTCAGCGGGGTGGGGGAGCTCGCCGGGACCGTAGGCGTTGAAGGGCCGGCAGATCGTGAACGGAAGACCGTGCTGGTCGTGGGCGGCACGCGTGTACACCTCGCCCGAGAGCTTTGAGAATCCGTATGCGGAGCGGGGGGGCAGACAGGAATCGATGTGCGCCTCGGTGGTCGGGAATTCGGTCGCCCGCTCGAAGACCATCGAGGACGAGACATACGTAAAGCGCTGCACATCCTGCTCGACGCAGGCGTGCACGATCGAGCCGGTCAGGGCGTTGTTGACCTCGGTCAGCGTGAATGGGAGCTTGTGGAAGTTGGCGATGCCACCCACGATTGCGGCCAGGTGGATCACGTGCGAGCACCCGCTCAGGGCGGCCCGCGCCACGTCGAGGTCGCGCAGATCACCGAGGTGCACCTCGCAGCCTTCGAGCATCCACGCCGGAGGCTGGCGGTGATCGGAGATCCGCACCTCCCAGCCCGGATCGCGGAGCAGACGCCGTACGACGGCGGCGCCGATATTGCCGGCGCCGCCCGTCACCAGAACGCGGCCCATCAGGTGCGGCTGTCCTGGGTCGCGGTCGCCGGGCCCCCGAGCATGGGGCGAGCCTCGGCGGCGTACACGAAGACCTGCGAGGTTCCCAGGCAGTTCCAGGGATCGACGATCAGGCACTCCTCGGAAGCCAGGGCCAGGATCTCGCGCAGCGTGTCGGGGCCGCCGAAGGCCGAGTGATTGGTGGCCACGATCACGACATCGGCGTCGCGCAGGGCGTCAGCCAGGGGCTGAGTCGGCGTTGCGGCGTGCGGATCTGAGACGGCGACGTCGGCCAGCTCGCGCTCGAGCAGGCGGATCAGCTTGGGGGAGAGCGAGTCGCGCTCGTCGTCGGTGTCGCGCTTGAAGGTGAGACCGAGCACGGCAACCTTGCGCGAGCCGAGGCTGCCCAGGCGGCGCTTGACGCCCTCGACCAGGAACAGCGGCACGCCCTCGTGGACCCGGGACACGGCCAGCAGCATGCCGGGCGCGTGGGAGCGCTCCTCGGAGAAGGCAAAGTCCTTGCGCAGGCACGTGCCGGCGGTCAGGCCCGGCATCGCGATCCCCCCGCGCGGGTAATCGTGGTTAATCAGCTCGATCACGTCGAACACGTTGGCGCCGTAGCTCTCGCAGTCCATCATCAGCAGGTTGGGTAGCGCGAACGTCGCGTAGCGCAGGATGTTGGTCCAGATCTTGGCCAGTTCGGCCTGAACGGGCGTGGTCCGGACGATCGGCGCGCCAAAGACCTCGAACAGGCCGGCCGCCCGCTCGGTCGAGCTCTCTCCGACGCCGCCGATGATGCAGGGCAGGCTCGAGATCTCCTCCAAAAACCGCCCGGCGGCGATCCGCTCCGGAGCATGCGCCACGAACACGTCCTCGCCGACGCGCAGGTCACGACGCTTCTCGATGTACCCGGCCACGAACTCCGTCGTGCCGGGGGCGATCGTCGAGCGCAGGATCAGCGAGTGGCCGGGACGCAGCAGCGGCAACAGATCGTCGACGGCCGCGCGGACCTGGCGCAGGTCGCTCTCCACGTGAGAGAAGGACGGCGTGCCGATCGTGATCACGATGTCGTCGGCGGCCGCAGCATCGGCGGCGCGGTCTGTGAGCTCGAGACGGCCGCTGCGCCGGACCCGCTCGAGCAGCGCCTGCGTGCCCGCCTCGTCCCACGGCATCTGACCCTCACGCAGCGAGGTCAGCAGCTGCTGATTGTGGTCGATGCCGAGCACCCGCAGCCCCTTGTCGGCGAAGCACAGAGCCAGGGGCAACCCCACCCGCCCGAGACCGATCACCGATATGTAGCGCCCGTCACTCACGTCTGCCTTTCCCAAACCCCGCGTTTCGGTGTTCTAAACGTACAAGGCAATGCTTCGGTTTCGCTCAGCGCGCGGGGCCGGCGGGATTTCGCTTACCGCGACTCATCCTCGGTGTGCCCGACGCTGGCCAGAGGCGTCAACCCCGGTTCGGCCGCGTGTCCGCGCGTCTCCCCGACGTAGGCGATCTGATTCAGGCGCGCGATCTCGCGCTCGCCCTCGACACGGGCCGGATTGTCCTCGGGCAGACCGCGGATCAGCACCCGGATCCGTTCGCGCAGCTGAAGGGCGAAGTGCGGGGTCGAGGCCCCCATCAGCTGGCGGACGTCCTCGATGGTCACCGTGTGGCTGGCCTTGATGCGATCGGGGTGTTCGGCTTGGCTCATTTGTTGCTCTGGGGGATCGCCTGGAGCAGATTGTCCATCTCGGCCTGGACGGGCACCGAGATCGCGCTCTGGTCGCCGATCACCCAGCCGTGGTTATAGACGGCCGCGGTTGGTCCTTCCTGGGTGTAGCCCGGCGTCGCGTAATTAAGAAAGAAGTCCAGCACGGGCTTGGGAAGCGTAGAGGCATCGTTGACGATCAGCTGGGGCCCGAAGTCGCCGCTGCCCGAAAGCGGCGCGGCGGCCGCGGCGTCGAGCGGGCGGCCGGCGTTGATCAGCACGTAGCCGTGACCGGGGCTGCTGATGGCCCAGCCGAAGCTGCCGGGTACGTGGGCGCACGGCTGGGCGTACACGCAGGCCGGGTCGCGGTACTTGGCGAAGGCCACCGAGTTGGCGGCCGGGTCCGAGCCTCCGACCCGCTTGACGGTCCCGTACTTGCCCAGCTGGCTGACGGTCGCGGCGCTGATCACGCTCGGCGGTCCGAGCACGTAGATGTGCGGTTTCTGGTGCGCCAGCAGGGCCTGGCGCGTGGCCGCGGGGATCCCCTGAGAACCCACGAACAGCACAGGATCGCCGCTCTCGGCGGCCCAGCCGGCGGCGGGCATGGCGTACGCCGGGCTGGTGGCCGAGGCGATCACCACGTCCTTGCTGGTCGTGCCCTGAGCGGCGGTGGCGAAGCGGTCGATGCCGGCCGCCAAGGTGTAGGGATCCTGGCCGTTGATCGCCGCCGCCCGGCGGCCCTTGATGGGCGGCACCGAGCCGACGCGGATCACCTGGGCGCCCCCGGCTGCTCCCGTGCCCGTCGGGGCCAGCGTTGTCAGCGTCTGTCCGGTGATCGCAGGCAGCTGCGAGCTTCCCGAGAGCAGGATCGGCGCCCGGATCGGGGGCGCCATGAGGACGCTGGCGGCGATCGAGGCCTGCCAGTCGCCGGTGGGGGCCAGGACCACGGCGCCGGGGTGGGTGCCGGCCACGGCCGAGGGATAGACGGCGAGGGCGACGAGGGCGGCGTCGGTGACCGGATTGGCTCCGGGGACGCGAGTGGTGTTCTTGGTGGCCAGCGCGGGGAAGCCGAGCCCGGGCGCCGCGGCCGCCTGAGCGGGAACGGCCACCGTGACCGTGCCCACCGTGGACGTCGAGCGTCGGTGCAGGAGCGTGGTTCCGCCGCAGCCGGCCAGGGCTACGGCGACGCCGATCAGGGAAAAAGCCAGCAGCCGCCGTCGCATCGGCGCGGACATTAGCGGCCACCTGGGCCGCGGGCGCCGCCGGAAATCGGGCCTTTCGGCGGGCGCGGCCCACTCGGCCAACCCCTCATTGGCGCTCCCACGCGCGTCGCGCGGGCGCCCTCCCGCGTCACGCGGCCGATTTGGTGTGTATATTGCCGCCCTGCCTAATCCGCGGGCACCGAAATCCGTGGAGCGGGGGACCCACTTGTCCCCATTGGGGCTAATCACACGGTCAATCCGTGAGAAGCGCAGGCTCTTTTAGCGCTAGCCCGACAGCTAACCCCGCCGGCCGACGAAAGAGAGAACCTTGCGCCCCCTCCGCTACCTTGCCCCTGTCGTTGCCGTGCTGGCTTTTGCTGGTTCTGCGTCGGCCGCCACCCAGCCCGGGAGCGGCTCGACCACCGCCACCGGCACCGGCGGCGCCGGCATGAGCGCCCCCGCGACCGCTCCCAGCACGCCCGCTCATCCGACCGTTCGCGGCAGCGTGGCCAAGATCGTCAAGGGCATCGCCTACGCGCCGGCCTACGCTCCGATCCAGGTCAAGCGCCTGATCTGGGCCGGCAACACGATTCGGCGCAAGCCGTATGTCTTCGGCGGCGGCCACGGCGTCTGGAACGACGCCGGCTATGACTGCTCGGGCTCTGTCTCCTACGTCCTTCATGCCGCCGGCCTGATCAAGACCTCGATGGACTCGAGCGAGTTCGAGACCTGGGGCCTGAAGGGAGCCGGACAGTGGATCACGGTGTTCACAAACCCCGGCCACGCGTTCCTGGAGGTCGCCGGGATCCGGCTCGATACCTCGGCCGAGGGCGACCCACACCCGGCTCCGGGTTCAGGACCGCGCTGGCGTCCTCTGATGACCCGCACGCCCGGTTTTCAGCCCCGGCACCCGGCCAGCTTCTAGTCCGGCGGTAGTTCCCCCGGTCGTCCAGGCCGGGGGGTTAGGGCTTGACGCCCGGTATCTTGGACAAGGACAGTCCAGCCACCGCCCAAGGAGGATGCGATGCCGGGCCTTTCCGGGCGCATGTCCACCGTCGTCAAAGCCAAGAT
>DASXHG010000417.1:0-2251 GCA_036488625.1 Solirubrobacteraceae bacterium
CGCGAGCTGATCGGCGGCGAGTGTTCGAACTGGGCCTGCATCCCGACCAAGACGCTGCTGCGCCCGGCCGAGGTCCGCAGTGAGTCAGAGAACGCAGCGGGTACCGACCCGGCGGCGCTGAACTGGCCCGAGCTCGATCGCTACCGCGACTACATGACCGGGGCCGGTGACGATTCGGGCCGAGTGAAGGGCTACGAGGACCGGGGCGTGACGGTGGTCAAGGGCGACGGCCGGATCACCGGACGCGGGCGCCTCGAGATTGACGGCAACCCCTTCAGCGCCGAGCAAATCCTGATCACCACGGGCTCAGATCCGGTCATCCCCCCGATTGAGGGGCTGGCCGAGGCGGGCTACTGGACCAACCGCGAAGCCACGGCGCTCCACGCGATCCCCAGCAGCGCCGTGATCATCGGCGGGGGACCGGTCGGGATCGAGCTGGCTCAGTTCCTGCACCGTTTCGGCACCGCGGTGACCGTCGTCCAGGGCGCTCCCCGTCTCGTGCCGCGCGAAGACGCGCGGGTCTGCGACCTGCTCACCGAGGCGATGCGGGAGGCTGGAATCGACGTTCGCCTCGACGCCCAGGCGGTCTCCGTTCGCCGCGAGGGCGAGGAGCGCGTCGTCACCCTCGAGGGCGGATCGGAGCTGCGGGCAGAGCAGCTGATCGTGGCCACTGGACGGCGGCCTCGGGGCCAAGGCGTGGGACTCGAAACCGTCGGCGTCGACCCGGGTCCGCACGGCATCCCGATCGACGAGCACTGCCGGGTGACCGACGGTGTCTGGGCGGCGGGCGACTGCACGGGCGTGATGCTCTTCACACATCTGGCCAAGTACCAGGCCCGGATCGCGATGGCCGACATGGCCGGCGCCCCCGTGCCGGCCGACTACCGCGCCATCCCCCGCGTCATCTTCACCGATCCCGAGGTCGCCGCCGTCGGGCTCACCGCCGAGCAGGCTGACGAACAGGGAATCGACGCCGCCGCGGCCAGCGTCACCCTGGGCAGCTCGATCGCCCGGCCCTCCACCTACGAGGAGGCCGCCCGGGGCGAGGTCGGAGTGATCCTGGATCGCGACCGCCGCGTAATGGTGGGGGCGTGGGCAGTCTCGCCGCTGGCCAGCGAGTGGATCCACCAGGCCGTGCTGGCCATCCGGGCCGAGGTTTCCTACGAGGTGCTGATTGACACCGTCGCCCAATTTCCGTCCTACTCCGAAGCGTTCCTGTTGGCGTTGCAGGCCGTGGACCTCGATTAGCCTGCAACCGGTGGCGACGGGTTCCCGGATAGCCCGGCGGGTCATGGCGGCCGGGGTGCTGGCGCTACTGCTGTTCCCGGCCGCGTCGGCGGCCACCACGAGTCCCAAGCATGTGACCGTCGTGCTCGCCCCTCGCAGCAGCGGCGCCCTCAGCGCGTACGCGCGGGCCGTCTCTGATCCCGCCTCGCCGGTCTACCACCACTACCTGACTCCGGGCCAGTTCGCGCGTCGCTTCGGCGCGACCGCGGCCGCGATCGCGCGTGTGCGGCTCGAGCTCCGGGCCCGCGGGCTGACCCCGGGGGCGCTGAGCGCGAACCATCTCTCGATCCGGGCCGTGCCGGCCGGAGGTTTGACTCGCCGCCCCCTATCCATGCTGCGGCGCCTGACAGCGAGCGCCTTCACCGGCGTTGAGGCAATCGAAGGACTGCGTCCGGAACCGGGCCCGCACCCCCTGCTGGCCCGGTCGCACGGCCGCCGGGCATCCCGGGTCTCGACCCCTCATGTCGCCACCGGCGGTCCGCAGCCCTGCGCGGCCGCCCGCAACGCCGCCAGTTCGGCGGGCGCCTACACCGCGGATCAGATCGCCTCGGCCTACGGGCTGTCGAGCGCGTACCGCAGCCGAGATCTGGGGGCCGGAATCACGATCGCCGTCTATGAGCTCGAGCCCGTCGACCCGTCCGACCTGGCCGCCTTTCAGTCCTGCTACGGAATCAGCGTGCCGATCAGCTACACGCGCGTTGATGGCGGTGCCGGTTCCGGCGTGGGCAGCGGCGAGGCCGCGCTCGACATCGAAAACGTGCTCGGTTACGCCCCGGGTGCCCACGTGGTCGTCTACGAGGGCCCGAACTCCTCCTCGGGCGCCCCTGGCTCCGGGCCCTACGACCTGTTCAGCACGATCATCAACCAGGATCGCGCCCAGGTGGTGAGCGTCTCTTGGGGCGAGTGCGAATCTGCGCTCGGCGCCCCCAGCGCGCGGGCCGAGAACACGCTGTTTGAACAGGCC
>DASXHG010000440.1:0-1565 GCA_036488625.1 Solirubrobacteraceae bacterium
CGCGAGCTCGAGCATCTCGGCGAGAGCAGCGAGCGCATTCACCTCGTCGCCGCGTGGCGCGAGGCGCCGTACTTCAGCGACGCCGAGCGGGCAGCGCTCGCGCTCACCGAGGCCGCCACGAGGCTGGCCGACAACCCCGACCCGGTGCCGGACGAGGTCTGGGACGAGGCCGCTCGCCATTACACCGAGCCTCAGCTGGCGGCCCTCGTAGTGGCGATCGCGGCGATCAACGCGTTCAACCGCGTGAATGCCGCCACGCGGCAGATCACCGGCCCGTTCGTCACGCGCATCGTTGAAGAAACCGCCAGAGCCGCCGCCTGAGTACCACTCCGCAGGGGCGAACGACACCCGGTCGTTCGCCCCTTGCCGCGGTCAGGCCTGTCCGCCGGCTGCCGCGAGGGTGAGGATCTGCTCGTTGCCAGTCGCCCATTGGACGGTGAACGTCAGTCCGGCGATCCGCCAGCCATCGGCTGTCCGTTTGAGTTGGTAATCGTGGCGGCCGGCGGCTATCCACTCCGAGCCGCCGGACGAATTGGCGAGCACATGTGTGCCCTGCATGTTGGCCGCGCTCGTTGCCTGGTCGCCGTCGAGGTCGATCACCTGACAGGTGATCAGGTGGTGGGTCGCGTCGAGATTGCCCAGCACCTGGCGCAAGCCGCCGACGAGCTCGCCGGGGCTGAGGGTCTCCGGCTCCCCGCCGAAGAGTGAGGTGCGGTCGCTGTAGACCGGGTTGGTGAACAGCCCCTCAAGCGCATTCCAGTCGCGCGCGTCGACCAGCAGCCCGAGGCGTCCGATCAACTCGAGGATCGCGAGTCGGTCCTCGGTCGCGGTTGTGGTTGGAGCTGAGCTGGTCGCGGTCATGCTTCCTCGCTTTCCTTGAGTTCTGCGATCTCGTGGGCCTGACGGACGAACCCTTCCTCTGGCATCGATGCACTCCCCTCTCTCGGTGGCCGTTGGGTTCGCGGAAGACTGGCAGCGCGTCAGGTGAGTCGCCATCGCTCGATCCTGGCGATCCCGAGCGCCTTCGAAGTGCGAGCGCGAGGCGAGGAAACCGCCAAACCCGACCAAATCAGCCGGGTCGCCGGGCTTTCACCCGATCGTCCGACCGCCCGCGCCCCTCGGCGCTAACCAGCCCACCAATCGCGCTCGCCTTCGACGTCGTCACGCGGAGTCTCGCCGAGATTGGGCGCGCCGATGACGAGGATCTCAAGGCCCTCCGGCCCGGACTCATAGCCTCGCCACTCACCGGGCGGCACGCGCACCGCGTCCCATTCCTTGAGCTCAACGATCTCGTCGTCGACCTTCATGCGCCCGCTCCCGCGCACGACCACGTACACCTCCTCCTGCGTCTTGTGCGTGTGGCCGTACGGAAAGCGGTAGCCGGGCGGAAGGCGCTGGTAGGCCAGGCCGGATTTCTCGAGCTCGAGCGCCTCGTTCGCCGAGCGGAACTCGAGGTCCGGCGAGCCATCGAACTTAGAGCCGAGGTCCTCCAGATCCGCCCTGAGGTTCCTGTGCGTGAACGGCACGGCGCAATCCTATGCCACCTCTGGCAGGGGCGCCCAGTC
>DASXHG010000454.1:0-1579 GCA_036488625.1 Solirubrobacteraceae bacterium
ATGTTCCGGACATTGTTCGTAGAAACACGGTCATGTCCGCCCGACGGTGGCAGGCCAAAGGCGTCTCGCCTACCCTGATGCGCTCGCTGATCCGTTCCGGCCAGCTGATCCGGATGCGGCAGGGGGTCTACGCCACCAAGCGCGCGCTGGACTGGGCCAACGCCGCCGACCCGGCCAACCCTGACAACCCCGCCAACCCCGACAACGCAGCCAACCCCGCCAACGGAGACCCCGGACCCGACCCGGTGCGCGCGCATGTCCTGAGCGTGCTGGCGGCAAGGGCCACCGTTGGAGGCAGCGCGGTCGCCAGCTATCACTCGGCCGCCCTCCTGCACCGGCTCAGCCTGCTGGCATCGCCGCCCGAGGGTACCGTCACGCTCACGCTCCCGCTGGCGAAAAAATGGAACCGGACGGGGCCCGCAGACGTCGTTTTCCACGCCAGCGACCTTCCCAAGGAGCACGTGACCAGGGTCCACAACGTGCCGGTGACGACGGTCGCGCGAACGGTGGCGGATCTGGCCAGGACCCTGCCGTTCACGGACGCGGTAGTGGTCGCGGACTCGGCCCTCAACCAGGAGAAGGCGACCAAGCCCGAACTCCTGCAGGTTCTCGGTCAATCCAAAGGATGGCCGGGCGTCAGGCAGGCCAGGCGGGCCGTGGAGTTCGCCGACGAGCGCGCCGAGTCGCCGCTCGAGTCGGCCGCGCGGGTCGTCTTCGCCGAGGCGGGCCTGGCGCCGCCGGAGCTCCAAGTCACCATCCACGGCGGCGAGCAAGAGCAAGAGCAGTTCGCCGCCCGGGTCGACTTCCTCTGGCGCGCCCGCAAGGTGATCGCCGAAGCCGACGGCCTCGTCAAGTACAACGACCGCAACGACCTGCTCAAGGAGCGAGAGCGAGACCACCAGCTCCGCGGAGCCGGCTATACCACGGTCCACTTCACCTGGCGGGAGCTCCTCCAGACGCCCGAGACGGTGATCGCCCGCATCCGCAGCGCCCTCTAAAGCACCCGTTAAAGCACCCGCTAAAGCACCCGCCTAAAAGCACAAAGCACCCGCTACTCCGGCGCGGGCCTGCGCCAGTCCACCGTCGGCCGCAGCGCCTCCGGCCGGACCCGATGCGAGTACCGCTTGGTGATCGAGAACAGCGACTCGATCAGCGTGTCCGACAGCAGATGCGGCTCAAGCCCCAGGTTGATCAGCGCTGTATGCGCGACCTTCCAGTAGTGCTCAGGCGCCTCCACGCGGGGATTAGGAAGGTTCTCGACGGACACCGGCCCCGGATAAGCAGCAGCCACCGCCGACGCGATCTCGCTGACCGACATCGACTCGGTCATCTGGTTGAACACCCGGTACTCGCCGGCCGAGGAAGGGTTCTCGATCGCCAGCCGGACGCACGCCACGGTGTCGCGGATGTCGATCAGCCCGCGCACCTGCCCGCCCGACCCGTACACGGTCAGCGGGTGCCCGATCACCGCCTCGATCACGAACCGGTTCAGCACCGTCCCGAAGACGGAGTCGTAGTCAAACCGGGTGGCGAGACCATCATCCAAAAGCGTCTCAGAAGTCGCCTGCCCGTACACGAC
>DASXHG010000455.1:0-1707 GCA_036488625.1 Solirubrobacteraceae bacterium
CTGTGGCCAGCGTCACGCTGATCAACACCGGCGTCCTGCTCGACTATCGATGGCACCGGTTCGCGCGGATCTGGCGGACCCCTGGACTCGGCGAGCTGTTCCAGGCCACGGCGACGCGCCCCGCGTTCAAGGTCCTGGTCGGGCGCGACAACCCGCGCTTGCTGCCGGCTCAGCTCGATCGTCTCTACGAGGTATCGAAGCCGTGGCCGACCAAGCGGGCGGTGTTGAAGCTCTACCGGGCCACGCCGGCCGACGCGATGGGTGCGTCGCGCGATGCGCTCCGGGCCATGAACCTGCCCGCCCTGGTCGTGTTCGGCGTCGGTGATGCCTACATTCCGTGGGAGCAGGCCGAGCGCCAGCGTGAGTCCTTTCCCTCGGCGCGGATCGAGCTGCTCGACGGCCTGGGGCACTGGCCGTTCCTGGAGGATCCCGCGCGGGTGAGCGAGGTCGTGATCCCGTTCCTGCGCGAGCAGGTGGTCGGGAGCGCCGCCCGCAGCGAGGCCGCCGGGCAGTCGTAACCCCACCCCGCTCCGCCCGCTGGCTCAGGCCGCTCCTTAGGTCGCTGGCTTAGGCCGCTGCGACCGCGGGTACCAGATCACCCACAGGGGCCGCGAGGAGAGGAACAGGGATATGCGCGTTGTCAGGCCGATTTGCACCTGGCCGAGAGGTCTTACTGTCGGGCTGTTGCTCGTCTGCGTGACGCTGGCCGTGGCCGCGAGCCACGCCCGTGGCGCCGCCAGCTCGGGCTCCGCCCCCGGGGGACCGGGCGCACAGTCCTACCTCGATAACGCGCGCAAGGACTGCTTCGGCACGGCCCGCAACACGAACTCGAAGGTGTGGTTCACCGTCGCCAACGGCGTGCTCTCCGATGTCTTCAGCCCCACGATCGAGAACAGCAACGTCAACACCGTCCAGTACATCGTCACCGACGGGCACTCGTTCGCCGATCTCCAGGCCCGCGACATGACCTACACGGCCAGCTCACCCGATCCCAGCGGGATGGTGTGCCGGGTGACCAGCCGCGACTCCCGCCACGGCTTCGAGCTCGTCAGCGACTACAGCACCGATCCCGCGCGCTCGAGCGTCCTGATCCACACCACGCTAAAGCCACTCGGCACGACGACCAGCAACCGGCTGCGGCGCTTGAAGGTCTACGTCCGCTACGACGCGACGATCGACAACACCGGCGGCGGAGGCCCGACCAACGCCCTGCCCAACAACGCCAGCTTTGACCCGGCCACGGGAACCCTCGTGTCCGCCGACACGACAAAGCCGACGGGCCCGTTCGCGGCCCAGGTCGTCGGCGCGCTGGCCGCGGCGCGGGGTTTTGCCCGGAGCTCGAGTGGATTCGTGGGCACCCCGAGCGACGGGCTCAGTCAGCTCGACACCTACCACCGGCTTCACTCCGCGTACCGGCGGGCGACCGCCGGCAACGTGGTGCAGACGGGTCTCCTCCGAGAGCGTCCCGGCGTGCCCTTCACGCTCGCGCTGGGTTTCGGGCGCACGGCCCGGACAGCGGCGAGCACGGCCCGCACCAGTGCCGACGGCGCCTACGGCCCCTCGTTGAGCCGGTATGAGGGCGGCTGGCGCGCCTACGACGACGCACTGAAGGCTCCGCCGGTCGGCCGGCGACGGTCCTACTGGCTGTCGGCCAACGTGATCAAGGCCGCCGAGGACAAGACCTACATCGGGGCGTTCGTCGCCTCG
>DASXHG010000028.1:0-3525 GCA_036488625.1 Solirubrobacteraceae bacterium
CCGCGCCGGCGGTTGGCCAGCACCTTGTGCGCAGTGCCAAGCAGCCACGGCAGCGGCTCGGGCGGCAGATCATCCAGCCGCCGCCAGGCGACCAGAAACACGTCGGCGACGGCATCGTCGGCGGCCGCGGTGCTCGTGCGCCTCAGCGCGTAGGCGTACACGCGCGCGGCGTACTGGCGGTAGAGCTCCTCAAATCGCTGCTCTGCGCTCACGAGACACTAAGTGTCCGGCAAGCCGGCCGGGATTACAGGGGCGCTCAGCGCTTGGCGCGCTCGAGCACGGCCACGCCGCGGTCGCCGAGCAGGTCTTCGAGCATGGTGCGCTCGCCGAGCACGCGCCGCTCGCCGCGCATCACGTCGCGCCAGGTGCCGGCGGCGCCCTCGAGCTCGCCGGCGGTCGGGCCGGGCCGCGTGGCGACCACGACCAGAATTTCATCACCGCGCAGGTAGGCCACAGTCGTGGGGCCCGCGTCGAGCGGCCGGTAGTCACCGAGGAAGGCCTCGGGGCGGCGCAGGCGCAGGTGAAGCAATCGCATCGTCAGCCACAGCTTGGCCGTGTCGCGGTCCGCGGGGGCGCCCCCCTGGATCCGGGCCAGCAGGGCGCGGTTCCAGTCCCAGTCGACCGGGCGACGATTGTCGGGATCCACGAGGGCCCGGAAGTCCACCTCGTCACCTTGGTAGATGTCGGGGACCCCCGGAGCGGTCAGCTTCAGGCACACCATGCCCAGCGAGATGCGCTCGCCGTGAGGCTCGAGCTCAGCCACGAAGCGCTCGAGGTCGTCTCGGAACGGCCGGTGTGAGTAGAGCCCGCGGACGAACTCGCGCACCCCGGCCTCCCACGCCTCGTTCTGGTCGACCCAGTTGGTGTTGCGTTTGGCCTCGCGCAGAGCCTTTTCCATGTAGGCCTGCACCCGCTCTGACTCGATCGGCCAGGCTCCGACGAGCGTCTGGAAGAGGAAATAGCGCTCGGCGTCGTCAGGCGCTCCCGCGTCGCCGCGAAGCGGCTCGGTGATCTCCATCCAGCGCTGAACCGTCTTCGCCCAGCGCTCGGGCATCCAGGTCAAGGCGGCGATCCGGGCCCGAACGTCGGCACTGCGCTTGGTGTCATGCGTGGCCGTGGTCAGCATCGCCTGCGGGAAGCGCTGGCTGCGCTCGCGGCACCCGGAGTGAAATGTCGACACGCCAATTCCGAACCGCCCCGGATCTCCGCCGACGTCGTTGAGCGCGAGCAGCCGCGCGTGGCGGTAGAAGGCGGTGTCCTCGACGCCCTTGGCCACCACCGGCGGTGAGGTCTGCTGAAAGCGGCTGACGAATTCTGCGGGCGCCTCGGCCTCGAGGGTCAGCATGTCGGCCAACCAGCCGGCCATGCCCGCCTCGTCGATCGCGCGCCGGTCATCGTTGGTGACCAACCGCGCATGCGGCTCGACATAGGTTCGGTAGATCGGCATCCCGGCGGCGGCCTGCGCCAGTTCCGCGGCCCGGTCCTCGGCCCCCAGGATGCGGGCCAGGCGGCGGCACTCGCGGTCAAACGTGCCCTGGGCCTGTTCGAGCTTGGCCTCCGCGGCCACGCCGGCGAAGTCCCTCCGATCACCGGAGATCCGCTGCCAGAGCTCGGTGAACGGCTCCGCGGCATCCTCATCGACAAACACCGCGCAGACGTCGTTGAGGAACTCGTAGCCGACGGTGCCGGTCACCGGCCAGTCGCGCAGCCGCTCAGAGGCCTCGAGGATCTTCTCGATCCACACGTGCTGCACCCCCGCCTCGCGCAGGCGGCCGAAGTAGCCGGCCGGATCCGACATCCCGTCCGGGTGATCGATACGCAGCCCGTCGACGACGCCGTCTGCGACCAGCGACAACACGAGGCGGTGGGTTTCGGCGAACACCTCCTCGTCCTCCTGGCGCACGCCGGCCAGCTCGTCGATGTCAAAGAAGCGCCGGTACTCACCTGTGTCGGAATCGACATCGAAGAACTTGGGCCGCAGCTCGGGATCGCTCCAGAAGCGGTTGGCGTCGTCGGTGGCCATGTGGTTGGGCACGATGTCCAGGACGATCCCCAGCCCAGCCTGATGTGCGGCCACGGCCAGCTCGCGGAACGCCTTCTCGCCCCCCAGGTCCTCGGAGATCCGCGTGGGGTCGATGACGTCGTAGCCGTGCGTCGATCCGGGCCGCGCCTGCAGCGACGGCGACAGGTACAGGTGCGAGACGCCGAGGTCGCGCAAGTAGGGAATCAGCCGCTGGGCGCGGGCGAAGCCGAAGTCAGGGGTCAGCTGGAGCCGGTAGGTGGCTCGAAAGGACGTAGGCACCGTTTCTTCAGACGCGCTTGAGGATCGTGATCGAATGGGCGGTGACGTTGATGTCGGCGCGGGCCGGATAGACGGCGCTGCCGGCCTCGGCGTCGGGGTCGGCCGTGGTCAGCTCGAGCTCCCAGCGCAGGCCCATCTGGCGCCGCGGGAGCTTGAACACCCGGTCCTCGGCGTGGGCGTTGAACAACAGGACGAACGAGTCGTCGCTGATCCGTTCGCCGTGGGGGCCGGGCGACGGGATCACGTCTCCGTTGAGGAACATGCCCAGCACCGCCTCGCCGTGCTGCCAGTCGCGGGCGGTCATACGGCGACCATCGGTGCGAAACCACCACACGTCGGGAAGGTCGGAGTCGTCGATCTCGTGGCCGCGCAGAAACGTCTCCCGGCGGAAGGTGCAGTGCTCGCGCCGGAGGCGGATCAGGCGCTGCGTGAAGCGGTGCATCCGCTCCGCTTCCTCGTCACGGCTCCAGTCATACCAGGAGATCTCGGAGTCCTGGCACCAGCCGTTGTTGTTTCCGCCCTGAGTGCGATCGAGCTCGTCGCCGCCGAGCAGCATCGGGCTGCCCTGGGAGACGAACAGCGTGGTCAGGAAGTTGCGCTGCTGGCGCCGGCGCAGGGCGTTGATCTCCGGATCGTCGGTCTCGCCCTCGACCCCGCAGTTCCAGGACCGGTTGTCGTCGGTCCCATCGCGGTTGTCCTCCAGATTGGCCTCGTTGTGCTTGTGGTCGTAGGAGACGAGGTCGTGCAGGGTAAAGCCGTCGTGGGCGGTGATGAAGTTGACGGAGGCGAACGGATCGCGTCCGTCTGACTCGTACAGGTCCGCCGAGCCCGACAGCCGGGAGGCGAACTCGCCGACGCTCGCCCTGGCCCGCCAGAAGTCGCGCATCGCGTCGCGGTAGACGCCGTTCCATTCCGACCACAGGATCGGGAAGTTGCCGACCTGATAGCCGCCCGGACCGACGTCCCACGGCTCAGCGATCAGCTTGACCTGGGAGAGGACCGGGTCCTGATGGATGGTGTCGAAGAAGGCCGACAGCCGGTCGACGTCGTAGAGCTCGCGGGCCAGGGCCGAGGCGAGGTCAAAGCGGAAGCCATCGACGTGACACTCGGTCACGAAGTAGCGCAGCGAGTCCATGATCATCCGCAGCACGCTCGGATGGACGGGATTGAGCGAGTTGCCCGTCCCGGTGAAGTCCATGTAGTGGCGCAAATCGCCGGGGACC
>DASXHG010000059.1:0-3709 GCA_036488625.1 Solirubrobacteraceae bacterium
TCCCTTCGCCGGCGCCGCCGAGGCGGTGCTGGAATGTGCGGCCAACCTGGCCTGTGTCGGGGCCGAGCCGCTCGGCCTCACCAACTGCCTGAACTTCGGCAACCCCGAGAAGCCGCACGTCGCCTGGCAGCTGGAGCAGGCCGTCGAGGGCATCACCGCGGCCTGCACGGCGCTCGGCGTGCCGGTCGTGGGCGGCAACGTCTCGCTCTACAACGAGGCCCCCACGGGGCCGATCTTCCCCACCCCCGTGATCGGGATGGTGGGTCACCTGCCCGACGCCAGCCGGGTCGGCCAGAGCGGCTTTGCCGCCGCCGGGGATGCGATCGCCCTGGTCGGGGACTTCGCACCGCTCGCCGCCGGGTCTGAGCTGGCCAAGCTCCGTGGCCAGGCGCCCACGGGACCGTTGCCGGAGCTGGACTTCGATGCCGCCCGCGCCGCCCACGCCACCGTCCGCGATGGCATCCGCTCCGGTGCCTTCGCCAGCGCTCACGACATCGCCGAGGGCGGTCTGGCCGTGGCGCTGGCCGAGTGTTGCATCGCCGGTCGCCTCGGCGCCACGGTCGGGGTGCCGGCCGCGTTCGACGTGTTCGCCGAGGCGCCGGGGCGGGCCTTTTTGGTCTCCGGAGACGAGGCGGCGCTGGCGGGGCTGAAGGGACTGACCATCATCGGTCACGTCGGGGGCCAGGCGCTGGAGCTCGGCGAGATCCTTCGGGTCGCTATTTCCGAACTGGCCGAGGTCCGCGAGCGGGGATTGCTCGGGTTCCTGTGAACCCGTTGGTAGGCTGAGGTCAGGCGCTCAGGATGGCTAACCCCCTCGACCATCGCGATGGGCCCCGCGACGAGTGTGGCGTGTTCGGGATCTACGCCCCCGAGCATGATGTCGCTCGCCTCGCGTACTTCGCCCTTTTCGCACTCCAGCATCGCGGCCAGGAATCGGCCGGTATCGCCACGGCTCCCCGGGGCGGGAACATCATGGCCATTCGCGACCAGGGCCTCGTCTCCCAGGTGTTTGACGAGCACACGCTGCGCTCGCTGCTCGGCGACATGGCCATCGGGCACGTCCGGTACTCGACCACCGGTTCCTCGGAATGGGAGAACACCCAGCCGATCGTCCGCGACGACCGCCGCACGCTGGCCCTGGCCCACAACGGGAACCTGATCAACGCCGTCGAGCTCCACGCGGAGCTGCGCGGCCACGATGTCCCGTTCCGCTCGACCTCGGACTCGGAGGTCATCGCCGCGCTGCTGGCCACGCATCCCGCGGAGCGGATCGAGGACGCCGTGGCCGACGTCCTGCCGCGGCTCAAGGGCGCCTTCTCGACTGTCGTGCTGACCGATGACGCCGTGGTCGCCTTCCGCGATCCGCACGGCCTGCGTCCGCTCGCCCTCGGCGTGATCGACCCCCCGGCCGGCGGCAAGCCCGCCTACTGCGTGGCCAGCGAGTCCTGCGCCTTTGACCTCATCGGCGCCCGGTTCCTGCGGGATATCCAGCCGGGCGAGGTCGTCACGCTGACCGAAGGCGGGGTCAAGACCCGGCTCGTGGCCGGCGCCGAGCGCCACTCCTTCTGCGTGTTCGAGTACATCTACTTCGCACGCCCTGACTCCCGGCTCGGGGGCCAGGTCCTGCAGGTCGCCCGAGCCAAGATGGGAGAGATCCTGTGGCGTGAGGCTCCGGTGGACGCCGACGTCGTCATCCCCGTGCCCGACTCAGGCAATGCCGCCGCCCGGGGTCTGGCCCGCGCCGCGGGGCTGCCCCAGGACGACGGCTTCATCAAGAACCGCTACGTGGCTCGCACCTTCATCCAGCCCGGCCAGGAGCTCCGGCGCCACGGCCTGAGGATGAAGTTCAACCCGCTGCGCGAGGTCGTCGAGGGCAAGCGTCTGGTCGTGGTCGACGACTCGATCGTTCGCGGCAACACGATGCCCGGGATCGTCTCGATGCTGCGCGACGCCGGGGCGGCCGAAGTCCATGTCCGGATCTCGTCGCCGCCGATCAAGCATCCCTGCCACTACGGGATCGATATGTCCACGCGTGACGAGATGATCGCCCACGGGCGGACCGTGAGCGAGATCAGCTCCCAGATCGGCGCGGACTCCCTGCACTACCTGTCTCTGGCCGGTGTCTACGAGGCCATCGGCCAGTCGCGCGAGACTCATTGCGACGCCTGCTTCAGCGGCGATTACCCGCTGGCCGGCACCGAGAGCGCAAACGGCAAGTTTGCCTTCGAGCACCCGCTGCCGTTGATCCAGGCCTGAGGACGCCGCCGCCACGGCCCGCGGCTAGTGCCTCCAGCCGCGGCGATAGAGGTCCTCGAGCATCTGGATCTGGTGCTCGTCGCGACGACGGCGGGAGGCTCCGGTCGCCGGTACGCCGGTGCGGAGCTCAAACAGCCGGCGCTGGGCGTAGTCGAGCTCGCCGACGAGGCGGCGGAAACGGATGACGGCCTGGTGGCTTCGGTTGCGCATGATCTTCCTTTCCGAGCGGTGGTTGGGCATAGCCACAGAATCGACTAAGCCCGGCCGGCCGTCATCGGCAGATGGGTGTGCGTTTGGTGCCAGCGAGCCTTACCCAGAGCCGGCCCACCCCTTACCCGCTTGGTCCTCCGGTCGGCGCTTTTCAGGCGGTGGCGTCAGCCGACCCCAGCGCTAAGCTCGGCCGCCCCATGGACACTCCTGCCTCGCTGCGCCAGCTGTTCGGATTCGAGTCCTTCCGCCCCGGGCAGGCCGAAGCCGTAGAGGCGGCGCTGGGTGAACGCGACACGCTGGTCGTGATGCCCACCGGGTCGGGCAAATCGCTCTGCTACCAGCTCCCGGCTCTGATGCGTGATGATCTGACGCTGGTCGTCTCGCCGCTCGTTGCGCTGATGCAGGATCAGGTCGCGGCTCTCGAGCGGATCGCTCCGGGCCGGGTGGGCGTGGTCAACGCCCAGCGCGGCCACGCCGCCAACGCCGAGGCCGTCGAGCGTGCCCGGGCGGGGGATCTGCGGCTCCTGTACGTCGCCCCCGAACGCTTCGGCGCTCCGGCCTTTGCGCGAGCGATCGCGGGAGCACGGATCGGTCTGTTCGTAGTCGACGAGGCCCACTGCGTCTCCCAGTGGGGGCATGATTTCCGGCCCGACTATTTTACGCTCGCCGATGCCGCCGCGGGGGTGGGCGCGCGGGCCACGATGGCGCTGACGGCGACCGCCACCCAGCAGGTCGCAGACGACATCGTGCGGCGCCTGCGGCTCCGTGACCCCGCCCGGGTGACGACCGGGTTTGATCGCCCCAATCTCAGCTTTGCCGTGATCCCCTCGCGCGGCGGCCGGGATAAGCAGCGCCGGCTGGCCGCGGCCCTCTCGGAGGCCGACGCGCTCCCGGCGATCGTCTACGCCGGCACGCGAGGCGCCAGTGAGGAGCTGGCCGCGACGCTGTCGCGCGAGCTCGGCGAGCCGGCCCTGGCCTACCACGCCGGCATGCATCGCGGCGCCCGCGCCGAGGCCCAGGATCGCTTCATGTCCGGGGCGGTGCGCGTGATCGTGGCCACGAACGCATTCGGGATGGGGATCGACAAATCGGATGTGCGCACCGTTTGCCACGCCTCGGTCCCGGGATCGCTGGAGGCCTACTACCAGGAGGCCGGCCGCGCCGGCCGTGACGGCCAGCCGGCGCGATGCCTGCTCTTCGCCGAGCAGCGCGACAAGGGTCTGCACGTGTTCTTCATCCAGCA
>DASXHG010000071.1:0-9493 GCA_036488625.1 Solirubrobacteraceae bacterium
GGCCCGCAAGCGCGGCTTCCTGGACCGCAATCTCGACCTCGAGCACGCCTCCTACTTCATCTCGCGCATGACGATCGTGACCACCGACGCGCCGGGGATGGCGCGCTGGCGCAAGCGGCTGTTTATCGGTATGGCCCGCAACGCCTCGAGCCCGATCGACCACTTCGGGCTCCCCAGCGAGCGCACGGTGATGACCGGCTGCCAGGTCGCCATCTAGATCCGCGTCGGCGCCGGCGCCCACCGGCGCGCCTTCCCGGCTCGTCTTCACAACATCTTTATGCCGGAGCGGCGCTTCTGCATGCCGCCTTGACAGCGGCCGGACCACGCTAAGGGGGTGTATTTTCGCGGACTCCCGGCCTCATGCCCGAGATAACCCCTCCGGCCCGCACGATGGCCGGTCAGACGAGCCCGTCTGAGGAGCCCGATCGGCCGGCTGGACACCGGAGCTTCAACGAGGCCGCGCACAAGCTTGGCGACCGCCGCCTGGCGCCCAAGCGCGAGCCGGCCGGTCCGTCGGCCGAGCTCCGGGCCGCTCAGGATGACCAGCGCGATGTGGTCCCGCACGCCGGGCGCACGCTCCTAGCCCTGGGCGCGCTGGGCATCGTCTACGGAGACATCGGGACGAGTCCGCTCTACACCGAGCAGTTCATCTTCACCGCCCATCGCAACGCCGCCCACGCCGACCTGGCCGGCGTCTACGGGATCGTCTCCCTCATCTTCTGGACGTTGATGATCGTCGTCTCGGTCAAGTACGCGGGCTTCATCATGCGCGCTCACAACCGCGGCGACGGCGGGATCATGGCCCTCACCGCGCTCGTTCAGCGCAAGCGGATCGGCCGCGTGTTGGTGCTGAGCTCGTTGGGGATCTTCGGCGCCGCGCTGTTCTTCGGCGACGGGATGATCACCCCGGCCATCTCCGTCACCTCGGCCGTCGGCGGACTGAACGTGGTCAGCCCGAGCCTCTCGCATCTGGTCGTCCCGCTGTCCCTGGCCATCCTGATCCTGCTCTTCGCCGGCCAGCGATTCGGGACGGGAGCCGTCGGCTTTTTGTTCGGCCCCGTCATCCTCGTGTTCTTCCTCGTCATCGGCGGCTTCGGCCTGCGCGAGGTCATCCTCCATCCTGGTGTGCTCCAGGGCCTGTCGCCAATCTGGGGCGCTCGCTTCATGCTCGATCACGGGGTTCAGGGGTGGCTGGCCCTGGGCGGCGTCGTCCTCTGCTGCACGGGCGCCGAGGCCCTGTACGCCGACCGCGGGCATTTCGGTGCCCGGCCCATCCGCATGACCTGGTTCGGGATCGTGTTTCCGGCCGTGCTTTTGTCCTACCTCGGCCAGGCGGCCCTGATCCTCGCGCATCCGGCCAGTGTCAACCGCCCGTCGTTCAACCCCTTCTTCCAGCTGCTGCCGAGCAGCCTGCTCGTCCCGATGGTGATCCTGGCCACAGCGGCGACGATCATCGCCTCCCAGGCCGCCCTCACCGGCTCCTTCTCGGTGGCCAAACAGGCCGTCCAGCTCGGCTTCCTGCCCCGGCTGAAGATCGTGCATACCTCGGCCATGGAAGGCCAGATCTACGTGCCGCTCATCAACTGGGGCCTGTGTATAGGCGTCGCCGCGCTCGTCCTCATCTTCCAGAACTCCAACCGCCTGAGCAACATCTACGGCGTCGCCGTCACGGGCACGTTCATCCTCAACACGATTCTGTTCCTGGCCGTATCCAGGGGCCTCTGGCATACGTCCAAGTGGAAGCTGGTCATCCTCGGCGTGCTGTTCTTGACCGTCGAGACGGCGTTCTTCAGCTCCAATCTGGCCAAGGTCGCCGAGGGGGCGTATCTGCCGCTCGCGGTCGGCGCGGTCCTGGCCAGCATCATGATGACCTGGCGCCGGGGGCGCGACATCGTCACGCGGGCCCGGACCGAGGAGGAGGGCCCGCTGGTCGACTTCCTCAACGATCTCTGCGACGCCAAGCCGCCGATCGTCCGCCTCCCCGGCACGGCCATCTTCCCCAACCCGGGCAAGGCCACGACGCCGCTGGCGCTCCGCGCCCAGGTCAAGTCAAACCACGCCCTCCACGAGAAGGTGATCATCGTCTCCCTCGACCAGGTCTCGGTGCCCCACGTGTCCGAATCTGACCGCTTCACCTCCGAGCCGCTCGGCCGCGGGCTGTTCAAGGTCGTCCACGTCACGATCCGCGTCGGCTACCGAGACCGCTGGAGCATCGCCGATGCCCTGGCCCTGGCTCGCAAGCGCGGCTTCTTGGACCGCAACCTCGACCTCGAGCACGCCTTCTACTTCGTATCCCGGATGACCATAGTTCCCTCCACCCGGCCGGGCATGTCGCGCTGGCGCAAGCGGTTGTTCATCGCCATGGCGCGCAACGCCGCCAGTCCGGTCGGGCACTTCGGTCTACCCAGTGACCGGACCGTGATCACCGGCTACCAGGTCTCCATGTAGCCGTTCGCCGCCGGCGCCTCCCTGATCCGGCCGCCGCCTCGGCCTCCGTGAGCCGGGCTAGTCGCGCGAGACCCCTGGACGAGGGTTGCCATGTGGGCGACAATCCATTTCGGCCGGGATGCACGTTCAGAGTTCAGGAGGCTCGATGCAAAGCGACTACAGGCTCGCCTACGGAACCCACGCCAACCCCGAGGAGGGGCGCTGCGCGATGGAGTGGGTAAGCCACCTGGCCGGCGAGCGCCACTCCGACCAGCCCGCGTGCGTGAGCCCAGTGTTGCGCGCGGTCTGCATCGCCCTCAACGACGGTCTCGACGATGAGCCACGCCAGCTCCTGCGGCCGTATCTGGCCCGGACGATCGGCACCGCCGCCGACGGGCTCGACCCGCTGCGGGCGTGGCTGGCGCTCGACTGGCTGATCCGGGAGTACTCGCCGATCTGGCTCGAGGCGGCGGGCCTGCACGCGCCCGCGACCGACCTTCGTGCGCTACCCCCGGTGCTCGATGAGACCGCTCTGGCCACCGCCGTGCCGCAGCTCGAGAATGCTCGCGCCTGCGCGCGGCGCACGCGAGGGACGGGACCGTGGTCGGCGGCCCGCTCGGTCGCCCGCGAGATGGCCTGGTCCTGCGCCGGGGCGGCCGCCTGGGCCGGCGCCCGCCTGGCCGTCGGCGACATGGCCGGCGATCACGCCCGGGCCGCCGCTCGGGTGCTGGCCGGCGACGCCGCGGCCATCGCTGCCCAGCGCGCTCTGGCCGCCGTCCCGCCGCCCGACGGCCGCGCCGCCGCGAAGGCCGCGGCCCGGGAGGCCCTGAGCCCGACCGTCGAGCAGCTGCGCCGCTCGGTGTTCGCTCTGCTCGAGCGGATGCTGCCGACCGAGGCGTTGGCCCCGCCGACGGTCGACGTGCCCGCCTTCACAGTTTCTGTATGAACTGACCCGCGTCCTGTACGCGGTCTTCACGTGACCGCCCCCATCCTTGGAGCATGGACTTTGTATCTGTGCTCATCGCGTTGGTGGCCTTCGCGCTCCTGTACGTCCTGATCTCCGGGATCGAGCGCATATGAGTGCCGCGGACGTGTTTGGGCTGATCGTCTCGGTGTTCGTCTGCGGCTACCTCCTCTACGCGCTGCTGCGGGGAGAGAGGTTCTAGTCATGACGTTCGTGGGCTGGCTGACGATCGTTCTCTTCGTCGGGATCCTCACGGTGCTCGCGATTCCCTTCGGGCATTACATGGCAGCCGTCTACACCGGCGGGCGCACGTTCCTGGACCCAGTCCTGCGGCGTCCCGAGCGGCTTCTGTACCGGGTCCTGCGGGTTGACGTTGCGCAGGGCCAGGATTGGAAGGCCTATGCCCGGAGTCTGATCATCTTCTCGCTCGCCGGCTGGCTGCTGCTGTATCTGATCCTGCGCACGCAGATCCTGTGGGATTTCACGGGCTTGAATCCACAGCACTTCCATTCGGCACCCTGGAACGTGACGTTCAACACGGCGTCGTCGTTTGTGACCAACACGAACTGGCAGTACTACGGCGGCGAGACGACGATGAGCTACTTCAGCCAGATGGCGGGGCTCACCGTCCAGAACTTCCTTTCCGCCGGAGTGGGAATCGTGGTCGCCGTCGCTCTGATCCGCGGAGTCGTTTCGCGGAGCGGGAAGAGCCTGGGGAACTTCTGGCAGGACCTGGTCCGCACCGTTCTTTACGTGCTGCTTCCGCTGTCGGTTCTGGTCGCCCTGGTTCTGGTCTTTCAGGGCTCGATCCAGAATTTTGGCGGCTATCTGACCGTTCACGGGATCACAGGCTTGACACAGGTGGTCGGCATGGGTCCGGTCGCCTCTCAGGAGGCGATCAAGCTGCTGGGCACCAACGGGGGAGGCTTCTTCAACGTCAACTCGGCGCACCCGTTCGAGAATCCGACCGGCTTTACGAACTTCCTCGAGATGCTGACGATCCTGATCATCCCGGCGGCGCTGGTGTTCACCTATGGCCGGATGAGCGGCAATCGCCGTCAGGGCTACGCCATCTACTCGGCGATGATGATCATGTTCCTGGGCGCGGTCGTAGTGGCCTATATCGCCGAGGCCCATGGCTCCCCGGCCCAGCACGCCGCCGGTCTGCACACCGGGGTCATCCCGGGCTCGGGCGGGGGGAACCTGGAGGGCAAGGAGCAGCGCTTCGGGATCGCCGGCTCGGCCCTGTTTGACGTCATCACGACGGTCACGTCCTGCGGGGCGGTGAACAGCTCGATCGAGTCCTTCACCGGGATCGGCGGGGCGGTCCCGTTCGCCAACCTGAGCGCGAGCGAGACGATCTTCGGCGGGGTTGGCACCGGGCTCTACTCGATCTTGCTTTACGTGATCCTGGCGGTGTTCCTGGGTGGGCTGATGGTCGGCCGCACCCCGGAGTATCTGGGCAAGAAGATCGAAGCTAGGGAGATCAAGCTCGTCTCCCTCGGGATATTGATCACGCCGCTGGCAGCGCTGTTCTCGACCGCCTTGGCGGTCGCCAGCCACGCCGGGCGGGCATCGATCTCCACGGCGGCGACCGGCCCGCAGGGGTTCTCGGAGAGCTTTTATGCCTATCTGAGCCAGGCCAACAACAACGGATCTGCGTTCGCGGGTTACACCGGGTTCATCCAGCCCACTCCCGGCAACGTCGGCTCACACGGCGTCACCTTCGCTGACCTGCTGGGCGGGTTCACCATGCTCTTCGCTCGCTACGCGCCGATCCTGTTCGCGCTCGCCGTCGCAGGTTCGCTGGCCGGCAAACGAGTCAGCCCGGCCGGACTGGGGACGATGCGAACCGATAACCCGACCTTCGTGGTGCTGCTGATCGGCGTGATCATCCTGGTCGGCGCCCTGACCTTCTTCCCCGCCCTGCTGCTCGGACCCGTCGTCCAGGGCTTGACCGGACACCTCTACTAATCATGCGACGAGACCTCACCACCTCCGCGATCGGCATCCTGACTCTCACCCTGATCCTCGGGATCCTCTTCCCCTTGGTCATCACCGGGATCGGCCAGGTCGCCTTCCCCGGCAACGCCAACGGCCAGCAGGTCAACGCGCACGGGAAGCTCGTGGGCTCCAGGATCATCGGCCAGAGCTTCGCCGACCCGGAGTTCAAGAACGGCAAGCCGGTGCTGGACAAGAACGGCAACCCGGTCACCAAGCCCGACCCCCGCTACTTCCAAAGCCGGCCTTCCGCGACCGTCCCAGCCGATAACGCCGCCGGCTCAGCCTTCTCCAACCTGGGCCCCAACAGCATCGCCACCAAGCAGGCCCTCACCGCCAACCTCGCCGCCTACCTACAACTCGAAAAACCCTATGACCCCGGCCTGACCGCCGCTCAGGTACCGGTCGACGCGGTCGACACCTCGGCCTCGGGCATCGACCCCGACATCTCCCCCGCCAACGCCGCCATCCAAGCCCACCGGGTCGCCGCCGTCCGCCACCTCTCCCTCACCCACGTGCAGCATCTCATCGCCACCTTCACCCATGGCCGCGGCCTGGGTTTCTCCGGCGAACCCGGAGTCAATGTCCTGGAGCTAAACCTGGCCCTCGATCACCTGGGAGGACGTTGATGTCCGCGACCACGGCCCCCTCTCCGGCTCCGGTTCAGCCGTCGGAGCGGCGCGCGATCTCGCTGTTCCGGCCCGACCTCGTCCGCCGGGCCGTGATCGACAGCTTGATCAAGCTCGACCCACGGGTGCAAATCCACAACCCGGTCATGTTCGTCGTCGAGATCGGCGCGCTCATCACCACCGTCACCTGGCTGATCCAGGTCTTTGGCGGCTCGAGCCTCGGAGGCCACGATCCGGCCTGGTACACGTTCACCATCTCCATCTGGCTCTGGCTGACCGTGGTCTTCGCCAACCTGGCCGAGGCCTTCGCCGAGGGCCGCGGGCGTGCGCAGGCCGACACGCTCCGGGCCGCACGCCAGGAGAC
Organism: Solirubrobacteraceae bacterium; assembly: GCA_036488625.1. Taxonomy (GTDB): domain Bacteria; phylum Actinomycetota; class Thermoleophilia; order Solirubrobacterales; family Solirubrobacteraceae; genus Palsa-465. The sequence goes on from DASXHG010000071.1 coordinate 6,386, forward strand.
TCGGGCCACGCTCCGCGACGGCGGGGTGAAGTTGGCTGCCGACCTGGTCAGGGGCGACGTAGTCGTGGTCAGCGCGGGGGACCTGATCCCCGGTGACGGCACCGTGATCGAGGGGATCGCCTCCGTCGATGAGTCCGCGATCACCGGCGAGTCGGCTCCGGTCATTCGCGAATCGGGAGGCGACCGCAGTGCGGTCACGGGCGGCACACGTGTGCTGTCGGACGAGATCGTGGTCGAGATCACCCAGGAGCCCGGTCAGTCCTTCCTGGACCGGATGATCGCCCTGGTCGAGGGCGCCGCGCGGCGCAAGACGCCCAACGAGGTCGCGCTGGGCATCCTCCTCGCGGGCCTGACCCTGGTCTTCATGATCGTCGTGGCCACGTTGCGCCCGTTCGGGCTGTTCTCCGGCACGGCCATCTCCGATACCACCCTGATCTCGCTCCTGGTCGCCCTGATCCCGACCACGATCGGCGCCCTCCTAAGCGCGATTGGGATCGCCGGTATGGACCGGCTCGTGCGCCGTAACGTGCTTGCCCTGTCCGGCCGGGCCGTGGAGGCCTCGGGGGATGTCGACGTGCTGCTCCTGGACAAGACCGGGACGATCACGATCGGCAACCGTCTGGCCTCGGAGTTCGTGCCCATGCCTGGCGTGTCGGAGGCCGAGCTGGCCGAGGTGGCCCAGCTGTCCTCGCTGGCCGACGAGACTCCGGAGGGGCGCTCGATTGTCGTGCTGGCCAAGCAGTACGGCCTGCGCGAGCACGATCTCGTCGACTCCCACGCCGAGTTCATTCCCTTCACGGCCCAGACACGTATGAGCGGAGTCGACTTCGAAGGCCGTCAGATGCGCAAGGGCGCCGGCGACGCCGTGATCGCCTTCGTGACCGAACAGGGTGGCCGCCCGCCCGCTGAGCTCCAGGCGGTGCTTGACCGCATCTCCCGCGAGGGCGGCACGCCGCTCGCCGTCGCCCGTGACGCCCAGGTCATGGGCGTCATCTACCTCAAGGACACGATCAAGGAAGGCATGCGCCAGCGCTTTGACCAGCTCCGGGCGATGGGCATCCGCACGATCATGATCACCGGCGACAACCGTCTGACCGCGGCCAAGATCGCCGACGAGGCCGGGGTCGATGACTTCCTGGCCGAGGCCACGCCGGAGGCCAAGCTCGACCTGATCCGTGAGCAGCAGTCCTCGGGCCGTCTGGTCGCCATGACCGGCGACGGGACCAACGACGCCCCGGCCCTCGCGCAGGCTGACGTCGGCGTGGCCATGAACACCGGCACTCAGGCCGCCCGGGAAGCCGGAAACATGGTTGACCTCGACTCCAATCCGACCAAGCTCATCGAGATCGTCGAGGTCGGCAAGCAACTGCTCATCACCCGCGGCGCACTGACCACGTTCTCGATCGCCAACGACGTGGCCAAGTACTTCGCGATCCTGCCCTCGATCTTCATCTTCACCTACGCCGCGACCAAAGGCGGACAGGGCCCCCTGCACGTGCTCAACATCACGAGCCTGGGTACCCCGCATTCGGCAGTTATCTCGGCCATCATCTTCAACGCACTCGTGATCCCGCTGCTGATCCCGATCTCGTTGCGGGGGGTCAGCTACCGACCGATCGGTGCCAGCGCGCTGCTGCGCCGCAACCTCTGGATCTACGGGCTGGGCGGCCTGATCGCTCCCTTCATCGGGATCAAGCTGATCGACCTCGTCGTCCACAACCTGTTCGGAGCCTGACCAGTGTCGACGGCCGACGCGGAGATCAACGCCGGCGTCGCCGTGGCTTCGCGGCGGGGGCGATACAAGATCTTCCTCGGCCTGGCCGCCGGGGTGGGCAAGACCTACCGCATGCTTCAGGAGGGACAGACCGAGGCCGAAGCCGGGCGGGATGTCGTGATTGGCTACCTGGAGCCGCACGGGCGGCTGGAAACGCTCGAACAGGCGGCGGGCCTCGAGACGATCCCGCGCCGCCGGCTGGCCTATCGCGACACGATGCTCGAAGAGATGGACCTCCCCGGGGTGCTGCGCCGCCGGCCCGAGCTGTGCCTGATCGATGAGCTCGCTCACACCAACGTCCCGGGCACCGAGCACGCGAAACGCTACGAGGACATCGCCGACGTGCTCGCCGCCGGAATCGACGTCTACTCAACCGTCAACGTCCAGCACGTCGAGAGCCTCAACGACCAGGTGGCCGAGCTGACCGGGACGCGCGTGCGTGAGACGGTGCCCGACGCGGTCCTCGCCGGGGCCGACGACGTGGTCGTCATCGATATCACTCCCGCGTCGCTGATCGAGCGCCTGCAGGCGGGCAAGATCTATCCCCCCGAGCGGATCCAGAGCGCGCTGGCCAACTTCTTCAAGATTGAGAACCTGTCGGCTCTGCGTGAGGTGTCTTTGCGCCAGGTGGCCCAGGAGATCGAGGCCAAGCGAATCCCGTCGGGCAACGGCGGCGCCCCGGGCCGGGAGGAGCGCTTGCTCGATGTCGCCGCCCCGCAGGCCGTGGGAGAGCGGTTGTTGGCCCTGATCACCCCCCAGCCGGGTGCCCAGCGCGTGGTCCGCCGCGCCTGGCGCTCCGCCCAGCGACTGGGGGCCGAGCTCGATGTTCTGTGGGTGGCCGACCATCCCGTGGACGATCAGGAGCAGGAGCAACTCGACGCGCTCCGTCGGCTGACCAGCGTGCTGGGAGCACACCTGCTGATCGAGCAGGGAGAGGACCTCGCCACCACCGTCCAGCAGGTGGCCTGTGACCGTGGCGCCACCTACGTCCTGATGGGCACCCCCAGCCCGCGCAGCCCGCTGCGCCGGCTGAGCACGCCCGCTCTCGCCTCGCGGCTGCTTGGGCTCCTCCCCGGAGTCGATCTGCGCATCGTCGCCGACCGGACCCGGAAGGTGGCCGGATGATTGCCATCGTCATCGCCGCGGCCGCGCTCTGCGCCACCCTGGTCGCCGCCGCCATCCTCCGCCGGGTCGCCGAGCCGTCGAGCAAGCCACCGGCCGGCCCGCAGCGGATCCTGTTTCCGTTTGTGGCCAACGGGCTGTCGCGGCGCGCCCTCGACGCCGCGCTGAACCTGGCGCGGACCGAACGGGCCACGCTCGTGCCGGTCTTCCTG
>DASXHG010000073.1:0-14538 GCA_036488625.1 Solirubrobacteraceae bacterium
GTCCAAGAAGAACCTGCGTGCGGGCCAGGTGATCGGCGTGCAGGCGACCGGTCCGGTGCGGATGATGCGCATATCGGGTCTGGTCAAGCTCGGCAGCGCCAACGCGATCGGCGGCGCCACCCTGGCCGGCTTCCAGCTGCGGACCGCTCAGCAGCTGTTCGGCAAGCAGGGCAAGCTCGACGACATCCGCGTCAGTGCCCGCGCCGGCGTCAGTCCGAGGCAGCTTGTCAATCAGATCAGGCCGATTCTTCCTCCCGCGACGCAGGTTCGCACCGGTTCCGCGCAGGCCAGGCAGGATGCGTCTTCCACCACCAGCTTCATCTCGTTTCTGAAGACCTTCCTGCTCGTCTTCGCCGGCGTGTCGTTGTTCGTGGGCAGCTTCGTGATCGCAAATTCCCTGTCGATCACGATCGCCCAGCGAACCCGTGAGTTCGGCGTCCTGAGGACGCTCGGCGCCTCCCGCAAGCAGGTCCTGCGCTCGATCATGATCGAGTCGGGCGTGACCGGCATCGTTGCCTCGGTGATCGGCTTGGGGGTCGGACTGCTGCTCGCGCAGGGCTTGTTTGCCCTGTTCAACGCCGCCGGCCTGACGCTCCCCACCAGCGGGACGGTCGTCAAATCGCGGACGATCATCGTCGGGCTCCTGGTCGGCATCCTCGTCACGATGCTGGCCAGCCTGCGCCCGGCTCGGCGCGCAACCCGGGTTGAGCCGATCGCCGCCGTACGGGAGGGGGCGACGATCCCCGAGGGGCGGTTTGCCCGCTATCGGTTGGCGACCTCCGCCGCCACCACAGTGCTCGGCTTCGTGGCCGTACTTCTCGGCCTGTTCGCGGTCCACGGGACGGGCGGGGTGCTCGCGCTGATGGGCGCCGGCGCCGTGCTCGTGTTCATCGGGGTCTCGCTCCTGTCGGCCCGCCTCGTCCCCGGTCTGGCCGCGGCGCTGGGCTGGCCGGCCGCCCGCCTGGCCGGCGTCGCTGGGCGTCTGGCGCGGGAAAATGCGCGTCGCAATCCTCAGCGCACGGCCTCGACCGCCGCCGCTCTGATGATCGGCCTGGCGCTGGTCACGCTCGTGGCGATGCTGTCGGCCGGGGTCATCTCCAGCTTCAAGGACGCGGTGAATCAGCTCTTCACTGCGAACTACGCGATCACTGCGGAGAACAACTTCTCCCCCATCCCGATCGCCGCCAGCCAGGCGGCCGCGCGCGTTCCCGGCGTTCTCGCCGTGGGCGATGTGCGGTCCGGCCCGGCCCGAGTCTTCGGCCACAACGAGCAGCTCACCGCGGTCGACCCGGGCACAGCGTCGGTCATCCGGTTGCACTGGACGCACGGATCGCAGTCGGTGTTCGGGACGCTCGGCGCCACCGGAGCCTTCGTCAGCGACTCCTATGCCCGCTCACACCACCTGGGGCTCGGGTCCCCGGTGACCGTGACCACTCCGAACGGATCCCGGGTGACACTCTCGGTCCGGGGCGTCTTCAAGCCCCCGAGCGGGGGGTCTCCGTTCGGTCCGGTCACAATGTCGACCACCACCTGGGACCGGCTCGTTCCCGACCCACAGAACCTGTACTCGTTCGTGAAGATGGCCGGGGGCACCAGTCCGGCCAACCGAGCCGCCCTGAACCGAGCCCTGGCGGCCTACCCCAACGCCAAGGTGCAGAGCCGCACGACCTTCATCAACAACCAGATCTCCGGCCTGTCCAGCGTCCTGAACATCCTCTACGTGCTGCTCGCCCTGTCGATCGTCGTCAGCCTGTTTGGCATCGTCAACACGCTTGTCCTCTCGGTCTTCGAGCGCACCCGGGAGATAGGCATGCTGCGCGCGATCGGCACGAGCCGGCGGCAGATCCGGCGCATGGTCCGCCAGGAGAGCGTGATCACCGCCCTGATCGGTTCGGCGGTCGGCATCCCTCTGGGCATCGCCTTCGGGGCCCTGTTGTCGGCCCGCATCAGTTCGATCGCCTTCACGATCCCGGTCGGGTCGCTGATCATCTTCGTCGTGGCGGCCTGGCTGGTCGGCCTGCTGGCGGCGATCTTCCCGGCCCGCCGCGCCGCCCGGCTCCAGCCGCTCCAGGCCCTGGCTTACGAGTAGAACAGAGGCTCCTGGCCGGGGATCGTGCTGAATCCTTCGCCCGCCCTCCCGCGCGGCGTCTGCTGCCCCAGGGCGACGGCCAGATCCCGGGCGATCGCCGTCTCTGACCGCGATGCGATCAGCGGGTCCTCGATGCCCTCGACGTGGACCAGCGTCCGCCGTCCGTCCCCGCGGTCAGGTCCCTCCAGGGGGACGAGCGCGTAGACCCGGTCCGCGCGAACGAACTTCCCATACCCCAGCGCAACGAGCGGCATGATCCGGGCCATGACGCCGGATCGTAGCTTCCCCGGCCCCCGCCTCAGTTGCCGAGAATGACGCCCAGCCGGCGCTCGAGCGTCTCGCCGAGAACCTCGCGAACCGAGCCGGGCTCAAACCGCTCGACCAGCGCAGACAGAAAGCCCTCGATGACCAGACGCTTCGCGTCGTCCTCGGGCAGCCCGTGGGAGCGCAGATAGAAGAGCTGCTCGGGATCAACCTGGGCCACGGCGGCGGCGTGCGTACAGCGCACATCGTTGGCCTGGATCTCGAGCCCGGGGATGGCATCGGCGTGCGCCCGCTTGGACAGCAACAGGTTGCGCGACTCCTGGAAGGCGTCGGTCTTCTGAGCCCCCGGGTCGACGATGATGTTGCCCTTCCAGACCGCACTCGAGCGGCCCTGGAGCACGCCCCGGAAGGCCAGGTCAGACGTGGTGTTGGGCGCTGCATGCTCCTGCGTCGTATCGAAATCGATGTGCTGGCGCCCGTGGCTGGCGTAGGCCCCGGTGACCCTGGCGTCGGCGCCCTCGCCGTTGAGGCGAGTCTCCATGCGCACGTGTCCGCCGGCGGAGCCAAAGCCCAGGGCGACCCAGTCCAGCCGTCCATCGCGGCCGACCTCGGCCCGCTGAGCGCCGAAGATCCAGCTTTTCTCCGACAGATCCTGAGCGCACACGTAACGGAGGTTGGCGGCGTCACCGACGACCAGCTCGCTGACGACGTTGAGCACGGCGTCGAGCTCGTCCGAGCCCGAAACGTACTGCTCCCAGACCTCGGCCTGGGCGCCTTCCTCGAGCACGATCAGAGTGCGGCGGTGAAGCTCTGAGCCCGGCTGTGTCTGCAGCGCGGTGAGCACGATCGGAGCCTCGACGACGACGTTGCGCGGCACGTACACGAGGGCCCCACCGGTGAAGCCGGCGTCATTGCGGGCCACGAACACATCGCCGTCCTCGCCGACGACGCTGCCCAGGTGCTTGGCGATCAGCTCGGGATGCTGCTCGGCGGCGTCCTCGAGCGTGCTCACGATCACGCCCTCGGGCAGGCCCTGGCCGTCCGCGGGGATCAGCTGCGCGTCGCGCTGCTCGAGCCAGAAGGCGCTGTCGGCGGGAGCGATGCCGAACGGCAGGGCCACGGCCTGCGTCGGCTCGTCACCGCCCGCGCCGTTGGCGGGGCGGTAATCGTCGAGCTCGAGTCCCGACAGGTCGGTGAACTCCCAGCCCGGCCGGCCCTTGAACTGCGGAAGCGAGAGCGACTGAGCACGGGCGGCGGCCCGCTCGCGACGCTCCAGGAGAGCGCTAGCCAATGGAGCCCTCCATCTGCAACTCGATCAGCCGGTTCATCTCGACCGCGTACTCCATCGGGAGCTCCTTGGTGATCGGCTCGATGAAGCCGTTGACGATCAGCTTCGAGGCCTCCTCCTCCGAGATGCCGTGCGACATCAGGTAGAAGAGCTGATCGTCGCCGACCTTGGAGACCGTGGCCTCGTGGCCGACGTTGACGTCGTCCTCGGAGATTCTGATCGTGGGGTACGTGTCAGAGCGCGACTCCTCGTCGAGCAGCAGCGCGTCGCAGACCACCTTCGAGCGCGCCCCGTGGGCGCCCTTGGCGATCTCGAGCAGGCCGCGGTAGGAGCCGCGCCCGCCGTCCTTGGAGATCGACTTGGCGAAGATGTTCGAGGTCGTGTTCGGCGCGGCGTGGATGATCTTTCCGCCCGCGTCCTGGTGCTGACCGGCGCCGGCGAAGGCGATCGAGAGGATCTCCCCGTGCGCGCGCTCGCCCATCAGGTACACGCTCGGGTACTTCATGGTCAGCTTGGAGCCCAGGTTGCAGTCCACCCACTCGACCGTGGCGTCGGTCTCGGCGACCGCGCGCTTGGTGACCAGGTTGAAGACGTTGGTCGACCAGTTCTGGACCGTGGTGTAGCGGATCCGCGCGCCCGGCTTGGCGATCAGCTCGACCACGGCCGAATGCAGGGATGAGGAGCTGTAGGTCGGAGCCGTGCAGCCCTCCACGTAGTGCACGTAGGAGCCCTCGTCGGCGATGATCAGCGTGCGCTCGAACTGGCCCATCGACTCCGTGTTGATCCGGAAGTAGGCCTGCAGCGGCATCTCCACGTGCACGCCCGGCGGCACGTAGACGAACGATCCGCCCGACCACACGGCGCTGTTGAGCGAGGCCAGCTTGTTGTCGTTGGCGGGGATGATGGTGGCGAAGTACTCGCGCACCAGATCCTCGTGCTCGCGCAACGCGGTGTCCATGTCCATGAAGATCACGCCCTGCTTCTCAAGCTCGGCGTTGACCTGGTGGTAGACCACTTCAGATTCGTACTGCGCTCCCACGCCGGACAGGAACTTGCGCTCGGCCTCGGGAATGCCCAGGCGGTCAAAGGTCTTCTTCACGTCCTCGGGGACGTCATCCCACGAGCGCTCGGCGCGCTCGGAGGCCCGCACGAAGTAGTGGATGTCGTCGAAGTCGACGTCGGCCAGCATCGGGCTTCCCCAAGTCGGCATCGGACGGGCGAGGAAGTGATCGAGCGCCTTGAGGCGGAAGTCACGCATCCACTGGGGCTCGGACTTGAACTCCGAGATCTTGGCCACGAGCTCAGGCGTCAACCCCTTGGGCGCCTTGTAGAGGTAGTTCTCGGCGTCGTGGAAGCCGTAGCGCTCGGTGTAGTCGGCGTTGATGCCGCGGAGCCGGTCGCTGTCGGTCAGGGGCGTCGCGGGGGTCACGGTGTCGGGAGTCGCCATCACTCCACCTCCAGCTTGATCGTGTCGCCCTCGATAATCACGGGGAAGGTATCCACCGGGACGTAGGCGGGCAGGGTCTTGGGCTTACCGGTTGTCAAGTCGAACAATGAGCCGTGTCGAGGGCACTCGACGGTGCACGTCGCCTCGTCGAATTCCCCCTCGGCCAGGGGTCCGTCGTCATGTGAGCAACGGTCCTCGATCGCGTACAGCGCGCCCGCGCAATTGAACACGCCGATCTCCATGTCCTCGTACGCGACCAGCTTGCGCTGGCCGGGAGCGAGCTCTGAGACGGGACAGACTTCAATGACAGTGGGCACGGTGTTTCTAAAACCTAGTCACGGGATCGGATTTATCAGCCAAGTCTAGCGGGAGCAGAGCTCCGAGCGGGCTCGGTGCGCGAACTACCCGGCCCGGCAAAACTCAGGCCGCGGCGCCGCTCTCGGGCGTCTCGGGCTCCCACGCCACCGCATCGCCGAGCGAGGCGCTCTTGAGCACCTTGAGCGACAGCAGCGCGCACTTCATTCGCGTCGCGGAGATGTCGATCCCGAGCAGGTCGAGCACGAAGCTGCGGTCCAGGTGCGGCAGGTCGGAGACGAGCATCCCCTTGACCTCCTCGGAGGCCATCGACGCTGCCGCCTGCGAGATCGCGCAGCCGTGCCCCTCGAAGCGGACGTCGTCGACGCGGCCGTCCTCGGTCAGGGCCAGCTTGACGGTCAGCTCATCACCGCAGAGAGGATTGAGGTCGTGGAACTGCAGGTCCACGCGCTCGAGTTCCGGCGCCGGGGGGCTCCAGTTCTGCGGCCGCTTGTAGTGCTCGAGGATGTTCTCTCGGTAGAGGTCGTCCATCTCTATCTCGAGCCTAGTGCCCTAGTCGTGGAGCTGGAGAACCCGCGTGACCGTGGCGAGTCCGTCGATGAGCCGGTCGGTATCGGCGGTCGTGTTGTGAGCGGCGTACGACGCCCGGGTCGTCGCCGGCGTGCCCAGGCAGCGCATGAGCGGCTGCGCGCAGTGAAGGCCGGTGCGCACGCACACGCCCTCACGACCGAGGATCTCCCCCACGTCGTGGGGATGGGCGCCCTCGAGCACGAACGAGACCAGTGCCCCGCGCTCGTCGGCGTCGGCCGGACCGTGGATCTCCAGACCGGGAATATCGCTCAGGCGCAAGAGCGCGTCGGCGACCAGCGCGGTCTCGTGGGCGCGGATGCGCTCGATGCCGAGCGACTGGATCCAGTCCACGGCCGCCCCGAGGCCGATCGCCTCGGCGATCTGAGAAGTGCCGGCCTCGAACTTATGCGGCAGGTCAGTCCAGGTCGATTCGGTTGCGCCCACGGTGCGGATCATGTGGCCGCCGGTGATGAACGGGGGCATCCGCTCGAGCAGCTCGCGGCGACCGTGCAGTACTCCGATCCCAGTCGGCCCGTAGGCCTTGTGACCGGTCCAGGCGTAAAAGTCGGCGTCGATTGCCTTCAGGTCCACCGACAGCTGCGGAACGGCCTGGCTTCCGTCGACGACCACGGTCGTTCCCGCCTCGTGGGCGCGGGAGACAAGGGCATGGACGTCGTTGATGGTGCCGAGCACGTTGGAGACGTGGGTCACGGCCAGCAGCTTCGGGCTCCGGGCCAGGAGCGCGTCAAGGCTCTCAGGATCTAGCTGTCCGTCCTCGGTCAACCCCACGTAGGCCAGCTCGGCGCCCTTCTCCTGAGCCAGGATCTGCCAGGGCACGATGTTGGAGTGGTGCTCCATCTCGGTCAGCACGATCAGGTCGCCGGCACCGACGTTCTGGCGGCCCCACGTGTAGGCGACGAGGTTGATGGCCGCCGTGGCGTTGGCGGTGAAGATCGTCTCCTCGACGGTGCTGTGCAGCCACTGGGCGATCCTGGCCCGCGCGCCCTCGAACAGGTCGGTGGCCTCGACGGCGAGCGGGTACACGCCTCGGTGGATCGACGCCCGCGACTCCGTGTAATACGAGGTCATCGCGTCGATGACAACCTGGGGGGTCTGGGAGGTCGCCGCCGAGTCCAGGTAGCAGACCGGGAGACCATCGAACTCCCGGCGCAGGACGGGGAACTGGCCGGCGACGTCGGGGAGGGTGCTGGCGATCGTGCTCACGGATGCCTCCTCACGCGGCACTCAGACCGCGTCTTGAACGAGCTCGTCGGTGATCCACCCGTAGCCCCTGGCCTCGAGTTCGGTGACCAGCTCCGGGCCGCCTTCGCGGACGATCCGGCCCCTGTACATGACGTGGACGTGGCTGGGCTGCACCAGATGCAGGATGCGCTGGTAGTGGGTGATGATCAGCACGCCGAGGTCCGGCCCGACCACCGAGTTGACCCCGTTGGCCACGACCCGGAGGGCGTCGATGTCAAGTCCCGAGTCGGTCTCGTCGAGGACGGCCAGGTTGGGCTTCTGCAGGGCCAGCTGGAGAATCTCCATGCGCTTCTTCTCGCCTCCTGAGAAACCCTCGTTCAGGTAGCGGCTGGAGAAGTCGCGCGGCACGTTGGTCAGCTTCATCGCCGCCTCGACGGTCTGGCGAAACTCCTTGAGCGGGATCGGCTCCTCGCCGCGCGCGTCACGGTGGGCGTTGAGGACCGTGCGCAGGTACTTGGTGACCGTCACGCCGGGAACCGAGACCGGGTACTGGAAGGCCATGAACAGGCCCATCCGGGCCCGCTCGTCGGTGTCGGCCTCGGTGATGTCCTCACCGCCGAAGATGATCTGGCCGTCGGTCACGTCGAGCCCGGGATGGCCCATGATCGCGTTGGCCAGAGTCGATTTACCGGAGCCGTTGGGGCCCATCAGGGCGTGGATCTCCCCCGACCCGACGGTCAGGTCGAGGCCGCGGAGAATCTCCTTTTCACCGGCGCGGACGTGAAGGTTTCGGATCTCGAGATCGGGCATGCTCAGCTTTCTTTGGTTCTAGGCGGCCGGGACGGAGACAACGTCAACCGTCGGCGCGGCAAGCTCAGGTTCAGGGGCCCGGCCGCCGGAGAACTCCACCAGCTCGGCCAGGGTCGTCGTCTGCAGCGAGCGGATGATTCCGCCCTGCACGCGGGTCCACAGCAGCTTCGTCGCACAACCGCGACCGGCGTCGGGCTGGTGCGAGCACAGCACCCGCTCGGTGTGATCGTGAACGAAGCACTCCATCGGCGCGATCGAGCCCTCGAGGGCCTGGACGACCTCGTCCATGGCGATCTCCTGAGCCGGGCGCGACAGCCAATAGCCGCCGTGGGCGCCCCGGGCGCTCATCACCAGTCCGGCCCGGCGCAGCCGGGCGACAACCTGCTCGAGGTAGGCCAGCGGCAGCCCTTCGGCATCGGCGATGGCCTTGAGACTGGTCGGATGTTCGGGTGCCTGGCGCCCGAGCTCGATCATCAGCCGCACGCCGTATTCGGCCTTGGAGGAGAAGATCATGGGCTAAATCCTACCAGGGGGGTCGGTTTAGGCTGAGGGCCGATTCCGTCCGCACAACGGCATAGGTTGCCGGTCGATTTCCGCCCTGCTCGCCGTGGTCCGTCCATGCCTCTCATCCACGCCCGGGATATGCCCCTCGTCGTTGGCGTAGGCAATTTCCGAGTGGCGCCGCACGCGGGCCGGTAGGGTCCGTCCATGGATGAGGGGGGGCTCGCCACTTCAAGTGAGGTAGCCGAGGCCGCGCTGGCCGCGCGAGCCGCGGGCCGGCTGGGCATCGACACCGAGTTCATGTCCGAGGGGCGCTACCGCGCCCTGCTCTGCCTGATCCAGGTCTCGGTTGACAACCCGGACGGCGAGGGCGACCCGCTCATCTACCTGATCGACGGGCTGGGCGACGCCGGTACGAGCCCCTTGGCTGAGCTCCTCGCCGACCCCGAGATCGAGATCGTCCTCCACGCCGGCCGCCAGGACGTGGCCATCCTGCGCCGCGCGTGGCGCACGGAGTTCAACAACATCTTCGACACTCAGATCGCGGCCGGCTTCACCGGGGGAGGCGCCCAGACCGGCTACGGGAATCTGCTCGGGTCGATGCTCGGACGCCGGGTCGGCAAGACCGCCAGCTACACACGCTGGGATGCGCGGCCGCTGACCGCCGAGCAGCTCGGCTACGCGGCTGAGGACGTCGCCCACCTGCTCGAGCTGGCCGACGAGATCAAGCGCCGGCTGACCGAGACCGGGCGCCTGGAATGGGCACAGGAGGAGTGTCGTCGCCTGGAGTCCGCGACCGACGAGCGCGATCCAGAGACGGCCTGGGAGCGCCTGCCCCGCATCGGGCAGCTCGACCCCCGCTCCCGGGCGGTGGCCCGCGAACTGGGCGCCTGGCGCGAGCGCACGGCATCGGCTGCCGACCGGCCGGTCGGTTCAATCCTGGCCGACCCGCCCCTGGTCGAGCTGGCCAAGCGCCACCCGTCGACGATCAGCGGATTGGAACAGATCCGCGGTCTGCACCCGCCGATCATCAAGCGCCGCGGACAGGCCGTCCTCGACGCGATCGCCCGGGGCTTGGAGGCGGAGCCGATCCCCCGCGACGAGCGCCGCGCTCGCACCGAGGCCGGGGACGCGCCGCTCATCTCCCTGGCCGAGGCGCTGCTTCGCGCGCGGTCACGCGAAGCCGGCCTCGCCTACGAGCTGATCGCGTCCCGCGCCGAGCTCGAGCTGATCGTGGGCGCCGCACGACGCGGCGAACCCGAGCCCGAGGTGCGAACGCTGACCGGCTGGCGACGCGAACTGGTCGGCGCCGACCTGCGCAGCCTGCTCGTCGGCGACAGCTGCCTCGGCGTCGGCCCGGATCGCCGGCTCGTGCTGCGCACCCACGGCTGACAGACACGGCCTCGGTTTGCCGGCGCGAGCCAGGCCAGCCCGGCGCCCTGGCGTCTGCGGTCGCCTACGCCGCGCCGGATTCGAGCATCAGCGACAGCGCCGACTGCCGGTTGATCATCGTCTGCGACAGCGCCCGGGCGATCATCCGCGAGCGTTTGATCCACCCCAGGTCCCAGTCCTTGAGATCGAGGGCGGCGGTGGCGAAAACGAGGTGAAAGCGATGACCGGGGGACTCGGCCGCGTGCTCGTCGCCCGTCGCCGCGTTGACCAACCCCCAGCCGAGCGACTGGAGGTATTTGCGCTCGTTCTTGAGCATCGCGTCCGAGCTGCCGTAGCGCCCGACGACCACGAGCTGAACGGCGCAGTAGCTGTTGGCGCCCGGGTCGCAGCGTGTGACGTGCGCGAACACCCGCGTGCGCGGAATCAGCGGCACGCGATCAACCGAGGGGCTGCGGCTCCGCGACGACTGCCCGCATCCGGCCGCGAGCATCATCACGGCCAGCGTCGACAGGGCTATTAACGCTCGTGCCCGCACTGAGTCCACAACCATTAACTCGCGTCAAATCGTGACAGGGCCGCGGCGATGGCCTCGCGGTCCAGGCCGGAGCCCAAGCAGCAGAGCAGCGCCATCCGTGCCCCCACCGCCGACAGGAACGGAACTCCCACGGCCGCCGTAGCGCGAACATCGGGCTCGGCGCCGTCAAAGCCATAGGTCGCGAACAGCATCGACGCACGCTCGGGCCGGCAGGTGATCAGGACCGGCTTGGCGTCGCCCGCGGCGTTCAGCGCGCGCATCATCCCCGGGGTCAGATGGCCCGCCCCGAAGGCCACGATGACCAGGCCATCGGCGTCGGCGGCCGCCCGCGCCAGCGAGGAGCCGTCATCCCCGAGCGTCGCGGTCAGGATCTCCACGCGGTATTCGAGCGTCGTCGGGTCAAGCGTCCGTGGCAGCCCGACCGGCCGGGAGTGGAGCCAGACGCGACCCTCGACCACGCGCCCGATCGGCCCCGCCGCGGGCGAGCCGAACGCGCTCGGACCGGTGCTGTCGACCTTGCGCACGCTCGTGGCGGCGTGGATCTCCCCGCCGAAAACGACCACCGTTCCCAGGCCGGCGGCCTGGGCGCACCCGGCCACGGACACGGCATCGAGCAGGTTGGCCGGACCGTCGGCGCCGGGGCGGCTGGACGGCCGGTTGGCTCCGGTCAGGACGATCGGCCCCTCGGCCCCGTGCAAGAGCGAGCAGAGCATGGCCAGCTCCTCGAGCGTGTCGGTCCCGGTGGTGATGACCACGCCGTCACCGGCCGCCGCGGCATCGCGAGCCCTACGGCACAGACCCAGCGCCTCGTCGGGGCGCATCTGTGGACCGGGCACGCTGAGGATGTTCTCCGTCTCCAGGCGGGGGACGTCGCCGAGACCCGGAACGGCGTCGATCAACTGACCGGCGTCGAGCGCCGGGACGGCGCGGTCGCCGCTCATTGCGATCGTGCCGCCAGCGGCCAGCAGCCGGATCGGCCGGATCAGATTGGCGTAAGGACTCGGAGCGACGATGCGAGCAGGCTAATGTCTCCGAGGTCCTTCATGGCTAGCGCTAGCGATCTTCTCTCCGATCCCGAACTGCTCGAGACCGAGTGGGACCTTGCTCCCCTGGTCGACGGCGAGGGCTCTGCGGGGGCGCAGCGGCTCCTGACCGAAGCCGTCACACGCGCGACCCGGTTCGCCGAGCGCTTCGCCACAAAACTGGCCGAACTCGACTCCGCTGGCCTGGTCGAGGCGATGGTGGAGCTGGCCGCCATCAATGAGCTGATCGGCAAAGCCGGCTCCTACGCCTCGCTGCGCTTTGCCACCGACACCGCCGATCCCGAGCGCGGAGCCTTGCTGCAGCTGGTCCAGGAGCGGGGCACCGAGATCGAGACCAAGCTGCTCTTCTTCGAGCTCGAGTGGGCGGCGTTGCCGGATGAGCGGGTCGACGAGCTCCTCGCCGATGACTCGCTCGGGTTCTGTCGCCACTACCTGCGCAGCGCCCGGCGCTACCGCGCACACCTGCTGACCGAGCCCGAGGAGAAGATCCTGGCCGAGAAGGCGATCGCCAGCTCAGCCGCCTGGAGCCGGCTGTTCGGTGAGCAGCTGGCCGCGATTCGCGTCCCCATGAACGGCGATGGTGAGCAGACGCTCGACATGGCCCTCAGTCGCTTGCAGTCGCCCGACCGCGACGAGCGCCAGACGGTCGCGCAAGCCGTCTCAGAGGCGCTTGAGCCCGGGCTGCGGACGCGCGCCTTCATCTTCAACACGCTGCTGCACGACAAGGCGGTCGACGACCGTCTGCGTTCCTATCCCCACTGGCTGGCCGACCGCAACCTCGCCAACGAGGCCTCCGACGAATCCGTCCTGGCCCTGATCGAGGCCGTCCGCGGGCGGTTTGACATCCCCCAGCGCTGGTACGCGCTGAAGGCCCGGCTCCTCGGCGTCGATCGGATCGCCGACTATGACCGTGCCGCCCCGATCCTCCCCGAGGACGTGACTTTCTCCTTCGGCGAAGCGCGCGAGCTGGTGCTGGCCACGTATGCCGACTTCGCCGAGGGCGCCGGCCTGATCACCCGCCGCTTCTTCGAGGAGCACTGGACCGACGCTCCCCTGCGACCGCACAAGCGCGGTGGCGCCTTCTGCTCCTACACCGTGCCCAGCGTGCATCCCTATGTGATGCTGAACTTCACCGCCCGCCGGCGCGACGTGCTGACGATGGCCCATGAGCTCGGGCACGGACTGCACGCGAGCCTCGCCCAACCCCAGGGAATCTTCCATCAGTCCACCCCGCTGACCATGGCCGAGACCGCCTCGGTGTTCGGGGAGTCGCTCGTCTTCGGCCGCCTGCTCGACGCGGCCACCGATGACCGCGACCGACTGAGCCTGCTCGCCGAGCGCTTGGACGGCGCCGTGGCCACGGTGTTCCGCCAGATGGCGATGAACCGCTTCGAGCATCTCGTCCACACGCGTCGCCGCTCCGAGGGCGAGCTGTCCGTGGAGCGCTTCAACGAGTCCTGGGTCGAATCCCAGTCTGAGCTGTTCGGCGACTCGGTTCAGATCACCCCGGGCTACCACAGCTGGTGGTCCTACATTCCGCACTTCATCAACACCCCGGGCTACGTCTACGCCTACAGCTACGGCCTGCTGCTGGCCACGAGCGTGTACAGCCGCTACGTGGCCGAAGGTCCATCGTTCGCGCCGCGCTATCTGGATCTGCTCTCCGCCGGAGGCTCCCGCAGCCCCGAGGAGCTGGCTGAGATCGTCGGGATCGACCTCGCCGACCCGGGCTTCTGGGACTCAGGCCTGGCGCTGATCGACGATTTGCTGAGTCAGGCCGAGGCGCTGGCCCCAGCCGTCACGTAGTCCCGGCGGTTAGTGCCGCGCCCGCCGCGTGCGGGAGCGCTCCTGCTGGCGCGAGACCACATTGGCGATCAGCTTCAGGACCTGGTCGATTCCGGTCGCCTTGGCCTCGCCCTTGGCGAAGGCCGCTTCCCAGTCGGCGATGTGGCCCTTGACGGCCAGGTCATTGAACTGGGCGCGCTGGACCTCCAGCCTGACCTTGGCGTCGGAAGCGATGTCCTTGGTCACGATCGGGCCGGGAAGCTCGACCCGGTAGAGCTGGACGTCATGGCGGGCCCGCAGCTCCAGCCCGGCCACCAGCTTGAGCGGCTGCAGGGCCGGGACCTCTTCCAGAAACCGGTTGACGGCGGTTTCGATCAGAGACTTGGTGTCACCGGGTGTGGTCACGAGGCGAGGAGTCTAGTCAGCGCGCCTAGCGCGGCTTCACGACGCGGAAGCCCCGCGTCACGGTCGCGCCCGACTTTCCGGCCTGCCTCGCGGTGAGCTTCATTTCGTAGCTGCCGGGGCGGAGCAGGCGCCCGCGGAGCCGGCCGCTGAAGTGCAGGCGGTTGCTACCCACCCGGTCGCTGTGGGTGAAGCTGCCCACCTTGACAAAGCGCACACAACGAGCTCCGCTGGGGTGCTTGCCGGGACTTAGGCAACGATGGTGACGCTTTCGTCCCGGGGTGGCCTTGAAGATCACAAACGTCGTCTTCGCGGCCATGGAATCCGTGTAGGTGATGGTCGTGCCGCGGTGCTTCCCGGTGCCGGCCTTGAACGCAGACGGACGCATCAGGACCTGGCCCAACTTGGGTCGCGCTGGGCCGGACCCCGGCCCCGGCCCGGATGGAGCCGATGCTGTCGTGAACGTCTGATCGGCGCTGGCCGTGCTCCCGTCGGCCGAGGTGGCCACGAACCGGTAGTGGTAGGTCGTGCCCGCCCGGAGGCCGGCCAGGTTGCCGGCCACCGTGACGGGCGGCAATCCGGTGACGCTCTGGGCCGGTGTCTGCGAACCGTAGGTGATCGTCGGGCCGTACTGGACGGTCACCGCGGCCGCGCCGGCGTTGGCACTGACCGTGTCACTCACGGTCCCCTGGCTGCTCGTCACCCCCGTCGCACCCGGCGTACCCACGCCCGGCGCAGTCACCTCGTAGGCGCCGATGTCGCACGCGGGGCCGCTGGGCCGGGCAAGCCCCCGCTGATCGCCGGCGGCGCAGCTTGCCCCCCGGTCGATGGCCGCGCTTCCCGCCTGGAGATCCATGGTCTGCGTCGGTGTCTGCGCGCCGTATTCGCTCGTCG
>DASXHG010000169.1:0-2245 GCA_036488625.1 Solirubrobacteraceae bacterium
TCCCTGGCCCTCTACAAGCCGCTGGGCATCGCCGGCCTGATCATCGGCACCCTGGCCGCCAACGTGGCCATGACCTGGCTGCAGATGCGCCGGCTGCGGATCGGGTTCAACGGCCGGTTGGAGGGACCCCAGACGACGATGATCACCGTCCGCATCCTCGTCGCCTCGGCGATCGTGACGGCGCTGGGGTACGGGATCTGGAAGGGCCTGAGCACGGCGCTCGGCGTGTCGCTGATCGCCCAGGTCCTATCCGTGGGCCTGGCCCTGGCCGCCGCGGTGGGGCTCTATGCGCGGCTGGTGCTCCTGATGCGCATTCCGGAAGCCAAACAAATCGAGTCGATGATCGCCGGGCGGTTGCGCGGAAGGGCCGCGAGCTAGGGCCGCGGCCTAGGGCCGTGTCCCTCCTACCCTTTGAAGTGTCCATGACTGACCAGTCTCTGATCCGCAACTTCTCCATCATCGCCCACATCGACCACGGCAAGTCGACGTTGGCCGACCGCATCCTGGAGATAACGCACACCGTCGACCCGCGTTCGATGCGCGCCCAGCTGCTCGACTCGATGGATCTCGAGCGCGAGCGTGGGATCACGATCAAGGCCCAGGCCGTTCGCGTCTTCTATGAGGCCGGCGACGGCCGCACCTATCAACTGCAGCTGATCGACACCCCGGGACACGTGGACTTCACGTATGAGGTCTCGCGATCGCTGGCGGCGTGTGAGGGAGCCCTGCTGGTCGTCGATGCCTCCCAGGGAGTGGAGGCGCAGACGGTGGCCAACACCTACCTGGCCGTGGACTCCGGCCTGGAGCTGATCCCGTGTCTGAACAAGGTCGACCTGCCCGGGGCCGAACCCGAGCGCGTGGCCGGCGAGGTCGCCGATCTGCTCGGGGAGCCCGCCGACGCGGTGCGGCGGATCAGCGCCAAGACGGGAGAGGGAGTGACCGACGTCCTGGAGGAGCTGATCGCCCGCGTGCCGCCGCCCGACGGGGACCCCGACGCCCCACCGCGGGCGCTGATCTTCGACTCCGAATACGACCAGTATCGAGGCGTGATCGCCTACATCCGGGTCGTCGACGGGACCTTCACCAAGCACGACGCGATTCGCGCCATGCAGGCCGGCACCGAGGCGGAGATCGACGACATCGGCTTCTTCACCCCCGAGATGGTCTCGGCTGGCGCCCTCGGGCCTGGAGAAGTGGGATTCCTGATCACCGGCATCAAGGACGTGACCAGGCTCCGGGTCGGTGACACGCTGACCGCCAAGGCCAACCCGGCCGCCGAGCCGCTGCCCGGCTATCGCGAAGTCAAGCCGATGGTGTTCTGCGGCCTGTTTCCGATCGTTTCCGACGACTACCCCGATCTGCGTGACGCGCTCGAGAAGCTGACCTTGAACGACGCCGCGTTGAGCTGGGAGCCGGAGACCTCCGAGGCGCTCGGGTTCGGGTTTCGCTGCGGCTTTTTGGGGCTGCTGCACATGGACATCGTCCGCGAACGGCTCGAGCGCGAGTACGACCTCGAGTTGCTGGCCACGATGCCCAGCGTCGAGTACGAGGTCACGCTCACCGACGGGACGGTGGTCCCCGTCCACAGCCCTAACGACATGCCCGACCCGTCCCGGGTGGCCGAGGTCCGCGAGCCGTTCATCCGGGCCACGATCCTCACTCCCAAGGAGTACGTGGGTCAGATCATGGAGCTCTGCCAGGACCGCCGCGGCGACCACGCCGGGATGCATTATCTATCCGCCGAGCGCGTCCAGCTCAGTTACGACCTCCCGCTGGCCGAGATCGTCCTCGACTTCTTCGACCAGCTGAAGTCGCGCACGCGGGGCTACGCCTCGCTCGATTACGAGCTCCTGGGCCTGCGTGAGTCAGACCTGGTCAAGCTCGACATCCTGCTCGCCGGTGATCCGATCGACGCCCTGTCGATGCTCGTCCATCGCGCCAAGGCCCAGAGTGCCGGCCGGACCCTGACCGAGAAGCTGCGCGAGAAGATCCCTCGTCAGCAGTACGACGTCCCGATTCAGGCCGCGATCGGCTCCCGGATCGTGGCCCGCGAGACGATCAAGGCCTACCGCAAGGACGTGATCGCCAAGTGCTACGGAGGCGACATCAGCCGTAAGCGCAAGCTGCTCGAGCAGCAGAAGAAGGGCAAGCAGCGGATGAAGCAGGTCGGCCGGATCGAGGTCCCCCAGGAGGCCTTCCTGGCCGTGCTCGAGCTGGGCGAGAAGTAGCGCCGGCCCGTCGAGCG
>DASXHG010000178.1:0-5008 GCA_036488625.1 Solirubrobacteraceae bacterium
CCACGCCAGGCGGCGGCCGGCGTGCTCGGCTGGCCCGGTGGCCCGGTGCTGGTCGGCACTGCCGGGCTGGTCCTGCTCCTCGTCAGTGTCTTTCAGGCCTATGAGGCCGTGCGCTGCCGCTTTGCCGACGAATGTGACACCGCGGAGATGAGCTCCACCCAGCACCACGCCTTCTTGCGCTTGGGTCAGGTCGGGCTGAGCGCGCGGGCGACCGTATTCGCGATCGTGGGCTACTTCCTGCTCCGCACCGCGATTGGTTACAACGCGCGCGAGGCGGTGGGCATCGACGGGGCGCTCGAGCGCCTGCACCATCAGGATTTCGGCCCCCTGCTCGTCGGAGTGGCGGCGGCCGGGCTGCTCACCTTCGCGGTCTTCTCGCTCGTCGAGGCCCGCTGCCGCCGGCTCTAGCTCGCGGCCCGCCCCCGGCCGTCACGGCTACGCAGCCACTCGGCAAACGTGACCCGACCGCGCGGAGCCGTGTCCGAGGTCAGCGCCCCGGACCGCAGCGCGTTGATCGTACGACCGACCGGCGGTATCGGGATCAGCAGGCGCCGGACATCGCGCGCCGCCCGCCACTGCTCGGCCAGCTCCCCGAGCGTGAGCCGCTCGGGGCCGGCGAACTCAACCCTGCTCTCCCCCGGGCCGCGCTCGATCAGGTCGGCCAGGACCACGGCCACCTCGGCGGGGTCGACTGGCTGCAGGACGATCCGTCCGCCGGGTAGGACTCCGACCCGCCCCGCCGAGGAGAAGGCCCATTCGAGCAGCTGATGAAACTGGGTGGCGCGCAACACCGTCCGCGCGAGCGCCGCTCCCGGAACGGCCGCCAGTGCGGCCTCCTGGTCGAGCTTGGCCTTGTAGTAGCCGGTCGGTACGGCCTCGATCCCGACGATCGACATCAGGACGTGGTGACTGACGCCGGCTCGGACTCCGGCCTCCGCGACCCTGCGCGTGCCGCCGACCAGCAGCTCGCGCATCGAGCGGCCCTGCGCGTTGGCGGCGTCGACGACGACGTCCACGCCATCCAGCGCCGCGTCCAGCCCCGCGCCGGTGGTCAGGTCGACGGCGCGATGCTCGACGGAGGTGTCAGTCCGCGGCGTGCGCGACACGACCCGGACGGTATGCCCGCGCCGCGATAGCTCGCTCGCGGCGAGGCTGCCCAGGGTTCCCGTGCCTCCGATGACAGCGATGTTCACGCGCTGGTGGCTAGTGGCTAGTGGCCGGCGGCGGTCGATCGCCGTCGGCCGGCAGTCGCCTCACCGGTGCACGGCTGGGACCCCGCGGACGGACCTCTCGCTTGTGCAGGGTAATGATCAGGCCCGGCGGGTTAATGGTGACCGCCTGCGCGATCGCCCAGTCCTCCTCGGCGCTCCACACCTCCGCCAGCAGCCGGTTACCGACGTCAGTAGCGCTGCGCTTGATCGAAGCGACGGTGAGGCCGAGCGCGCTCAGCACAGTGAGGGCCGCCCCACTGATCGCCTTGAGCCCAGCGGGCGCGGTGAATATGAGGTAGAGCCCGATGGCGATCAGCACGACTGCGGCCACGATCACCGACCACAGCCAGGGACGTCTGATGAAGGTGCGCAGCAGGGTCTTGGAGGCGTCGAGATAGTCGTCGTCGGCCAGCATGTCTCGGCCGAGCTTCTCACCCGAGAGGACCGAGCGCCACAGCTCGCCCTGGCGTTTGAGGATCTCGTCGAGCTCGTCGGGGACCGTGGCGTCGGGGCTCGCGTCCACAGTCCACTTGTGCCACTGGGCCAGTGAGAGGCTGACCGCGCGGCTCGCGTGATCGGGGAGGCTCGAGGCCAGGTCGCTGAGTGCAGCCTGCACCGGCGTCAGGCGATCACCGAACCGGTGCTTGAGTTCAGCGCATGTCAGCGGGCCGCTGACCCGGCAGGTGTCGGCCAGAGCGCAACCGAGCTCACAGGCTCGGCCGAGGCGGGAATGGGCCGCGGCCAGGGTCATGATCAGCGTGTGGTAGGCGGCACTCACCTCCACGCTGGCTCCGACAGCGCCGGCCTGCCCCAGCAACTGGTGCGCGGTGGCCTCGAACTGATCAAGGTCATCGGTTTCGGAGCCAAAGTGCTGAAAGGCGGCCTTCAGCCGGTTGGACTTGGAGGCAATCTGATGCACGGCGAGATCCCAGCGGTCGGCCGGCGACCAGGCCGCGATGGCGGCCAACGCCGGCCGGCTGTTGTGACCCGGTGAGTGTTCTGCACCGTCGCGTGTGTGCTGGGCGATGTTCCGAGGATCTCGCGCAAGGGCTGCGGACATTGCGAACAGGTCGGAGATCTGCCAGCCGAGCGCGAACGCGGTCGGGACCGAGGCCTGCCAATCGAGTGGCGGGGAGACGACGGCCGCCGGCGTCCCGGGAATCACGGTGGCGGACATGGTCAGACGCCCCCGCTGTGCGGAGAACGGTCGCCACCCCCGGCTAACCACTTATGCATCTGCCCTCCAGCCCTGTTACTGCAACCCCGGTGCGAGCTTGACTTTATGCCCGAGCGTCACACGGAGTCAACCCTCCCCAATATTCGTAAAAGCTATTTGCGCTATGCGGGATAGCGTAATGGTTCTTCTCACTGATTGCGTTACGCGATATCGTGTAACGAGTGGCGCGCAACGTTCAGGCCAACCCCTTCCGATTCGGCGATCTGGCTCTCGATGACGCATTCACCGATCGCTCGGCGGAGGTGCGAGAGCTCAAATCCGACATGCGCAACGGCCAGAACGTGGTCGTCTTCGCGCCCCGGCGGTACGGGAAGTCCTCCTTGTTGTGGCGTGCCTCTCATGAGCTGATTCGCAAGCGCGAGGTGCTCGTCGCTCAGGTCGACCTGATGAAGACGCCGACTAAGGAGCGGCTCGCGGCCAAGCTCGCGGCCACCATCTACGAGGACGTCGCCTCCCCCCTGTTCCGCGCTCGTGATCGCGCCACCGGCATCTTCCGCGGTCTGCGGGTCGAGCCGACGATGACGCTCGACGTCGACGGTTCGATCGGCTTCAGCTTCCGGGGCGGGCTGGCCGGCGAGGACATCGACGCCACGATCGAGCACCTGCTCGAGCTCCCGGCGCAGCTCGCCGCCGACCGCGACCGTCGCGTAGCGCTGGTCTTTGACGAGTTTCAGGAGGTGGTCGGGATCGACCGTCACCTGCTGCCGTTGATGCGCTCGGTATTCCAGGAGCAACCCGACGTCGCCCACATCTACCTGGGCAGCAAGCGTCACATGATGGAGCGCATCTTCAACGATGAGAACGAGCCCTTCTGGCGCGCGGCCAAGCACATGGAGCTCGGTCCGATTCCGGTCGTGCCGTTCACTCGCTTCATCCGCTCGCGCTTTGAGCGCAGCGGGCGTGGCATCGACGACGCCGTCATCGCCGCGCTTCTGGAGATCACCCACGGTCATCCCTACGGAACCCAGGAGCTGGCCTACGCGCTGTGGGAGGTGACTCCGGCCGACGGCCTGGCCGAGGAGGACCGCCTGAGGCAGGCGCTGCGCCGGGTGCTGCAGTCCGAGAACGCCCACTTTGAGCGCATCTGGGACGGCGCCGCCCGCGCCCAGCGTCTCGTCCTCGAGGCGCTGGCCCGCGATCCCGGCCGGGCGGCGCTGGCTGCGGGCTACCGGCGCACCCATGGCCTCCCCGGCACGTCGACCGTGCAGCGCGCGCTCGAGTCCCTGGTCCACGACGAGCTCGTCGAGCGCTGGGGCGGCGGCTACCGGATCGCCGAGCCGTTTCTGGCCGAGTGGATCCTCCGCGCTGGCGTATGACGCCCGGAGCCGGGCTTGCCCCCGCCCGTCGGGGTTGACGCCAGCCGGTGTGGCTCAGACGTCGATGGGCACCGGCGTGCGTGCCCCCCAGGTGACACCGATGCTGGCGGCCACGACCAGCGCCATACCCACGATGCTGCGCGCGCTGAGCCCCTGGCCGAGGACGATCAGACCGGCCAGCGCCGCCATCGCCGGTTCGATGCTCATCAGCACGCCGAACACGTGGGCCGCGATCCGGCGCAGCGCCTCGAGCTCGAACGAGTACGGAATCGCCGAGGACAGCATCCCGACCGCCGCCCCGACGGCGAGCGAATGCAGGGTGAGCAGCTTCGACCCGCCGGCGGCGAGACCGAACGGCAGCGCCACCAACGAGCCGACGCACATGGCCAGAGCCAGCCCCGTGCCGCGGGCGAAGCTCCGCCCGACACGGGCGCTGATCAGGATGTAGGACCCCCAGAAGGCACCGGCGAGCAGGGCGAAGAAGATCCCCAGTCCGTTCAGGTGATGGGTCCCGCCGTGGGTGAGGGCGATGATCCCAGCGGCGGCGAGAAGCACCCACACCGCGTCGACGCGTCGCCGCGACCCGGCCACGGCCACGCCCAGCGGCCCGACGAACTCCAGGGAGACCGCGATCCCGAGTGGGATCCGGTTCAGTGACTCGTAGAAGCTGAGGTTCATCCCCGCCAAGGCGACCCCGAACAGGCCGACCAGAGCCAGGTCAGCGCGCGTGTGGCCCCGCCATCGCGGCCGGGCGATCGCCACCAGCACGATGCTGGCCGTGACCAAACGCAGCAGCACGGCGCCCGCCGGGCCTACCGACGCGAACAGGTGGGTGGCAACCGCCGAGCCGAACTGGACTGAGGCGATCCCGCCCAGCACGAGCGCGCCAGAGGGAACCCGCGCCAGCGGGCCAGAGTCAACCGCCCGTGCGGAAACATCGGCCACGGGGTTCGACTGTAGACGGGTGTTTCGGCCGGCCCGTCGCCACGGGCGCGTCCGGCGGCGATCAGCTCAGCGCAGGTGGACCGACACGCATAACCCGTTCAGCGCTGTGGACCGACAGGCGTAACCCGTTCAGCGCAGGTGAGCCAGCATCCGCCGGTCGGCAGCCCGGTTGCGAGTCAGGGCGGGGGTGGCGATGCCGACCTCCCCGATCACTCCGTGGCTGACCTTCAGAACCCCGTGGCTGGCGCCGTTGGCAACCACGTACCAGGTGTTCTTGCCGATCCGGACCCCGCGGCCGG
>DASXHG010000098.1:0-2816 GCA_036488625.1 Solirubrobacteraceae bacterium
GGCGACAAGATCTGGCCGACCCGTCCGCTGCCCGCCGGCGAGCGGGTCACCCTGGACGTCGCTGTCAAGCGACCGGCCGTCATTTCGTGGGCCGCCGGTGACACCGAGACGCTGCACGTGACGCTCGCGACGCCGGTGGCCGTCCTGCGCAGCCAGTTCCTCACCGTGCGCGGCAGCGGGCCGTTGAAACTCCGGTTCCGCACGCCCGTAGTCGTCCTGGCGGCGGGCAGCCCGGGTCATCTGCAGCGCAAGGGCCTCCCGGGCCCGACCAGTCTCGTCACGCTGCCGCGGAGCGGAGTCGCCGGCACGATCTCGGTGGCCGCCGCTCCGCGCGCATGGGAGAAGGCCAAGCCGGTGACCGTGAGCTGGTTCCCGGCCGGGGGCGCGGCGACGGCGGTGGCCAATCCGGCTCCCGGCACCCCGATCGAGGCCTCGACTCCGATCACCCTGACCTTCTCCAAGCCGGTGTCGGCGACGCTCGGCTCGCATCTACCGCCGATCCCCAACGCCCAGGGCAGCTGGCATCAGCTGAGCTCGCACTCGATCGTGTTTGAGCCCACCGGCTACGGCTACGGCCTGGGCGCCAAGGTCCAGCTGGCCTTGCCCACCGGGGTTCGCCTCGTGGGCGGCCAGCAGGGTTCTGGCTCGAGCGCCGGAACCTGGCGCGTCCCGGGAGGCTCGACCGCCCGTCTGCAGCAGATGCTGGCGCTCCTCAACTACCTGCCGCTGAGGTTCAAATATTCCGGTTCTGGAGTCGGCCTGACCCCGAAGGATCAGCTCAACGCGGCCGTCAAAGCGCCGGCCGGGAACTTCTCCTGGCGCTACTCGAACACGCCCTCGGCCCTGCGCGGCGAGTGGGCCCCGGGCAGCTTCGGAGTCATGACCCGCGGGGCGCTGATGGCGTTTGAGAATTCCAATGGCCTCACTCCCGATGGGGTCGCGGGTCCCGTCGTCTGGCGGACCCTGATCAGCGCCGTGCTCGCCGGTCACCGGTCGAGCTTCGGCTACACCTACGTGATGGTCGACAAGAGCTCCCAGCGTCTGACCCTGTGGCACAGCGGCCACACCGTGATCGGCGCGACCCCGATCAACACGGGGATCGCCTCGGCGCCGACGGCTTCGGGAACCTACGCCGTGTTCGAGCATCTGCCCGTCACCACCATGAGCGGCACCAACCCGGACGGAAGCCACTACAGCGATCCGGGCATTCCCGACGTGAGTTACTTCAACGGCGGCGACGCGCTCCACGGCTTCACGCGCGCCCAGTACGGCTCGCCGCAGAGCCTGGGCTGCGTCGAGATGCCCTACGCGATGGCCGCGAAGGTGTACCCGTACACGCCGATCGGCACGTTGGTCCACGTCGCCTGACGCCGCTGTTGCTCGACTCGAGTCAGCCGGTGACAGGCGAAGCGCAGAGGGCTCGCCACTCCGACGGCGAATAGCCGGATCCAGATGCTCAGTTCGGTCGCCACCATCGATTCCGTAACGCTCTCCCCACAGTGGGAGCGGGCGCTCGACGACTTCGCCGCGGATCTCCGCCGCCGTGCCGTGGCCGACAAGACGCAGCGCGCCTACGCCATCGACGCGCTCCAGTTCGCCCGCTGGGCCGAGCAAGCCGGGATTTCGCCCAGCGCGGTCAACGTGCGAATCCTGCGCCGCTATGTGGCCTCACTGTCCGAGCGCGGTCAGGCGCCCTCGACGGTGGCCCGCAAGCTGGCCGCGCTGCGCGGGATGTTCCGGGTCCAGATCCAGACCGGCGACCGGGACGAGAACCCGGCCGAACTGCTGCACTCGCCCAAGCGCGCCCAGCGCCTGCCTCGCGTCCTGAAGACGGGCGAGGTCGCGGCGCTGCTCGACCGCATTCCGGC
The DNA here is from genome assembly GCA_036488625.1 of Solirubrobacteraceae bacterium. Taxonomy (GTDB): domain Bacteria; phylum Actinomycetota; class Thermoleophilia; order Solirubrobacterales; family Solirubrobacteraceae; genus Palsa-465. The sequence continues at coordinate 1,869 of DASXHG010000098.1, forward strand.
CACCGGCCCGCTCGAGCTGCGCGACCGAGCCATATTTGAGCTCGCCTACGCATCCGGGCTGCGGGCCGAGGAGCTCGTGTCGCTCGATCTGCACTCGGTCGACTTCGACGGCGAGTCGGTCCGGATCGAGGGCAAGGGTGGACGCACGCGCCTGGTTCCGGTCGGCGAACACAGCCTGCGGGCGCTCGAGCGCTACCTGCAGGCGGGCCGGCCCGCGCTGGCCGTCGGCGATCCCCGCGGCGTCGGCGAGAGCCGGGCCCTGTTTCTGTCCAAGTCCGGCCGGCGCCTGGGAACCTCTGACATCCGGCGCCGCCTACGCAGCTGGGCTCGGCTCGCCGGCGGCCATCTGCCGGCCATCGCCGAGGCTCATCCGCACGCCCTGCGACACTCGTTCGCGACCCATCTGCTCGAGGGAGGCGCGGATCTACGGGTGATCCAAGAGTTGCTTGGGCACGCAACCATCTCGACAACCCAGGTCTACACTCGGGTAGAGTCGGCGCGTCTTCGCTCAGCCTACGAACGTTCTCATCCACGTGCGTAGGCTCTAAACACGGGGGTTCGAGCTGGAAACCAACGTAAAAGCGATCGAGCTGCACGAACTCTGGAGGCGCTACAAGGCCTCCGGCGATCAGCGGGCTCGTGAACGCCTCGTCGTCGCCTATTCACCGCTGGTCAAATACGTCGCCGGACGCATGGGATCCGGGCTGCCCGCACACGTGGAGGAGTCCGATCTCATCTCCTATGGCCTCGGCGGTCTCATCTCCGCCATTGAACGCTTTGACTTGTCTCGCGAGATCAAGTTCGAGACCTACGCCATCACTCGGATCCGCGGCGCGATCATCGACGAGCTGCGCAACCTGGTTTGGGTGCCGCGGTCGGTCAGGGCCCGGGCCCGCGAGATCGAGCGGGCCAACATGAAGCTCGAGGCGCGATACCAGCGCGCGCCCA
>DASXHG010000226.1:0-3756 GCA_036488625.1 Solirubrobacteraceae bacterium
CGGGGAGTTTCGGACCGCGACCCAGCGCTTCGGCCAGAAACCGTGCCTGGCCGGCCTGCTGACCCAACTGGGCAGCTTCGGCAACTGTGGAGTTCATCCGAGCTATGCCGGACAGGCGCTGCTGGCCAAGGCGGTCCTGACCGCCACCCGGCTCTAACGCCTGGCAGCGCTATGAGGCGGCGGCGATCGCCTTATCCATCGCGTCCGCGGGATTGCGTACGGCCGGCCCGTGCCCGACCACGAGCAGGCTCGGATCGAGGGCACGCAGGGCGCGCGCGGACTCCAGATCCTGAGCCTTGTCAAACGTCGCCATCGCCGCCAGCGGGAACCGGGCGTAGAAGTGATTGGAGACGGCCACGCCGCCGATCGAGGTGAACACGTCGCCGGCGATCAGCGTCCGATCGCGCGTGTCCAGGAAGGCGATGTGCCCCGGGCTGTGACCGGGGCTGGCCACGACCTCGAGGCTGCCGACGCGATCGCCGGGCACGAGCGCGCGCGGGCGCGTCTTGAGCGTCGGCCAGCTGCCGGTGAGCTTGCGGTCGACGACCTTCTCGCCGGCGTGGATGCGAACGTCGATCTCGCCCATGGAGATGTCGACCTCGTCGCCCAGCCGCTCTTTCAGCTCGTCAACCGACCCGACGTGGTCGCCATGACCGTGGGTCAGGGCAATTCGCCGGATCGGTCCCCCGGCTTGCGTAGCGGCTTCGATCAGGCCGCCGGCACCGCGCGGCACGGTCGTGTCGACCAGCGTGTAGCCGTCGTCCTCGCGGACGAGGTAGGCATTGACAAACCGCAGCCGTGTCAGCTGGATCAGGTTCTCGTTCAGTGACGTGGTCTTCATCGGTCCTCCCGGCGGTGGATCGGATCGTTCGCGACCGAGAGCCTAGGCGACGACGGTCATCCCGGCCATTCACACGATTTTCTTAGCCATCGCACACGCGCCTGCGAGAGCCCTCACCGACGATCTCGGTCATGCGCGCACACCCTCAGAGCCCTTCCGCTGTCGCTGGTAGCGTCAGCGCCCGGAGATAAAGCCAATGCGAATCCTGGTCATCGAGGACGACGACGCCGTCCGCTCCGCCGTCCGGCGAGCCCTGCTGCTCGGCGGCTACGAGGTCCATCTGGCCCCGAGCGGCCAAGAGGGATTGCTGAAGGCCGAGACCTCCGTGCCTGACGCGATCATCCTCGACCTCGGGTTGCCCGATGTCGACGGTATGGAGGTCTGCCGCCGGCTGCGTCAGCGCCAGAACCGCACGCCGATCCTCATGCTGACCGCTCGTGATGCCGTCGAGGATCGCGTCGACGGTCTCGAGGCCGGCGCCGACGACTACCTGGTCAAGCCCTACGACGTGCGCGAGTTGCAGGCCCGTCTGCACGCGATCATGCGCCGTCACGTCGACGGCTCCGACGGGCGCACGTTGCGCTTCGGGGACCTCGAACTCGACGCTGACGCCCATGCGGCGCGCATCAGGAACCGCACCGTTGACCTGACCCGCACCGAGTATCAACTCCTCGAGTTGCTCATGCTCAACCCGCGGCGGGTACTCACCTCGGAGCTGATCTACGACCGGATCTGGGGCTATGACTTCGGGATGGCCGGCAACGCCCTGCGCGTGTACATCGGCTACCTGCGCCGCAAGCTCGAAGCAGACGGCGAGCCGCGCCTGATCCAAACCGTGCATGGCGTGGGCTACGTGTTGCGCGAGTCGTGAGCCTCCGCCGCCGGATCACCGGCGCCGTGGCCATCGCGGTGGCGGCGGTGGCGGTGGGTCTGAGCGTGACCGGATACCTGAGCACTCGCTCTCACGTGCTGGGCGAACTCCGCTCCGAGCTGCAGTCGCGCGCGGCGCCGTTCCTGCAGCCGCACAACGACGGCGGCGGTAACCCCGGGCGGGGCGGCGGCGGCCCCGGTGGCGGCCCCGTTTTTGGCGGCGGACAGAACGATGGCGCTCCGGCCAGCCCGCCGCTGGGCGGCACGCCCGGCTACTTCGAGTCGGTCTTCCCGGACGGACACGTCGTGGCCAGGAACGGAGGCACGCCCGAGCTCCCCGTCGACGCCGCGGTGTTGAAGATCGCCCGGTCGGGCACCGGCAGCTTCTATCGCTCGGCGACGGTCCGCGGGATCCACGTCGAGGTGCTCACGATCGGCGACCGCTTCGACCACAAGGCGGTCGAGGTCGCGCTACCTCTGGCCTCGGTCGACTCGGTGTTGCACGGCCTGCTTCTCACCTACGGGCTGCTGATCGCGGGTGGGGTGATCCTCGCCGGGTTGCTCGGCGCGCTCATCGCCCGCAGCGCCGTGGCCCCGATCGAGCGCTTCTCGGAGAAGACCGAGCAGGTGACCAGTGCGCTTGACCGGCCGGCCCGCCTGGAGGAGACCGGCGCCGCTGAGCTCCGCCGCCTGGCCGCGAGCTTCAACGAGACGCTCGATGCCCTGGAGCGGTCGATCGCCGCCCAGCGCCATCTGATCGCCGATGCCTCACATGAGCTGCGCACGCCGATGGCGGCCCTGCGCAGCAACATCCAGATCTTCCTGCAGTCACACCGTCTGCCCGAACAGGAGCGCGAGGGCCTCCAGGAGGCAATCGTGGCCGAGCTCGACGAGCTCACCCAGCTCGTCTCCGACGTCCTCGAGCTCGCCCGTGGGGCCACGCCCAGCGAGCACACCGAGCCCCTCGAGCTGGACGTGATCGTGCGCGATGCGGTGGCCCGCGCGCAGCGCCGCGCGCCCCAGATCGATTTCCGTCTCGATCTCGAGCCGACGATGATCACGAATTCCCCCGACCGCGTCTCCCGGGCGGTGACCAACCTGATCGACAACGCCCGCAAGTGGAGCCCACCGGACGGGGTCGTCGACGCCACCCTGCACGACGGCGAGTTGACCGTCCGCGACCACGGTCCGGGCTTCAAGGCCGCCGACCTCGCCCACGTCTTTGATCGCTTCTACCGCGCCGACGAGGCTCGCCGGATGCCGGGCTCGGGCCTGGGACTGGCCATCGTCAAGCAGGCCGCCGAGGCCCATGGCGGGACGGTGACGGCCGGCAACGCGCCCGACGGCGGCGCGATCGTACGGATCTCATTCGGGCCCGCGCCGCGCGTTTCGACGCCGGCTCCTGAGCCCCGGACCGCAGCGTCGGCCGGACACTGAGCCGGGGCCTCACGGCCTCGCCAGGTCAGCCGGGCGGTCGGCGGCTGGATCGACCAGCTCCCGCTCGGCGGCGCTGAAGCGCGCGCCTCCGTCCACCCGGACTCGGACTGTGTCGCCGACGCGCGGTGCCGGGAGTGCGGCGACCGTGAACAGCCGACCGTGCTCGAGCTCGAGCTCGAGCCGAAACCCGTCCTCCAGTGCGATCGCCCGGGACACCGTGGCCTTCAGGCTGCCCGCCGGATCGAGGATCACCTGCGAGGGACGGGTCATCACGACCTCCGAGTCGCGGTCCAGCACGCCGTCGTAGCCGAGGAACCGGGCCACCGCGACGCTCGGGGGAGACTCGAGCAGGGCCTGCGGCGCGCCCGCGGCCACCAGCCGTCCGTCGATCAAGATCAGGAGATCATCGGCCAGGGCCCAGGCATCGGCGCGCTCGTGGACCACAACCAGCGTGGCCCGATCCGGGCCCCGCAGCACTGATACCGAGTCCTCGAGCAGGCTCGCCCGCGCCTCGGCGTCAAGGCCGGCGAACGGCTCGTCGAGGAGCAGCACGTCGGGCCGCAGGGCGATCGTGCGGGCCAGGTGGACTCGCCGCCGCTCGCCGCCCG